>JBAZOX010000014.1:0-19025 GCA_041648535.1 Desulfobacteria bacterium
AACCGAGATGCAAAAGCCATCTTTTTCGATAATTTCAAACATGTGGTTTTCCTCTTGGAAACCTGTTAGACCCATGTGTATTTCATAGCCCTTTAGTTCACCTCTATCTTTGAAAAACCGGTTTAAGGGATGAACCTTCGCACGCACCTGAGATGTCACCTTTTCTTTTTCTATAGTTGTCCTTACAGGCAGAAGGCCCATTCCAGATATCTTGCCAAGAGAAGTTTCAACACGATAAGGGTCAGCAATGTATTCACCGAGCATCTGATAGCCTCCACAGACACCGACGACCGATCCCCCCTTTTTATAGTGCCTGAGTATCTCCCCTGCATAGCCGCAATTATACAGATAGTTAAGGTCATCAATGGTGTTTTTGCTTCCCGGTATGATAATGACATCTGCGTCGCCAATACCCTCACCATGACCGACATACCTGAGGTTGACATCAGGCTCTCTTTCAAATGGGTCAAAATCTGTAAAATTCGAGATATGGGGAAGATATATGACAGCTATATCAACCTTTCCGTTCTTGTTCGCAGTCATCAATCTCTCCAGTGATACGCTGTCCTCCTCCTGGATATAAATGTCTTTAAAATAGGGTATGGTGCCCAATACAGGGATTCCCGTTCTTTTTTCTAAAAAATCGAGCCCTGGTTTCAGAAGGGAGATATCACCCCTAAACTTGTTGATGATAAAACCCTTAATCCTTTGTCTCTCTTCTTCGGTAAGTAGTTCCATGGTACCAACGAGGGAGGCAAATACCCCTCCTCTGTCTACGTCCCCTGCCAGTACCACAGGGCAGTCCGCAATTTCAGCCATTCCCATGTTAGCGATATCATTTTCCCGCAGGTTTATCTCCGCAGGGGATCCCGCTCCTTCTATTACTATAAAGTCGTATTTCTCACTCAACCTCCTGAAACTCTCCCTGACAAATCCAAGGGCGTCTTTTTTGAAACTATGATACAGGCTTGCAGACATATTTTTGTAAACCCTGCCATGAATTATTATCTGAGCCCCGATATCCGTATTCGGCTTTATCAAGATAGGATTCATATCCACTTCTGGCTCCAAACCGGCGGCTTCCGCCTGCACGACCTGCGCCCTCCCCATTTCTCTGCCGTCCCTGGTGATGAAAGAGTTGAGCGCCATGTTCTGGGCCTTGAAGGGCGCCACATTATACCCATCCTGCCTGAGTATCCTGCAGAATGCAGCAACCAGCACACTCTTTCCTACGTGCGATGCTGTCCCCTGGATCATCAAGGATCTGCATTTCATAGTCGTCAACCTACCATCTGATACCTGTTTTATCCGTCCTGTACAGGGCTAGATTTTTCTCTTCTGATCTTTAAAATGAGATCTATTACAAATCCTTGTCCACCCCTGCGGATTCAAAGGTTGCCATTTCAGTCATGACCTTGACTGCGGCTTCAATCACGGAGATGGCCATCGCCGCACCAGTTCCCTCCCCCAATCTCATACCGAGATCGAGAATCGGTTCATGTCCGAGCCTCTCAAGCATCTTGATATGTCCCGCTTCGGAAGAGAGGTGGGAGAAAAAGAGGTATTCATTTATTGTAGGCCAAAGGGCCACGGCGATCATGGCCCCTGCCGTGGAGATGAAACCATCCACCACGACCGGTATTCGGTGAAAGGCACCCCCTATGATCAGGCCGGCTATGCCCCCTATCTCGAAACCACCCACCTTGGCAAGGACATCTATGGGGTCTTGAGGGTCCGGCTGGTTTAACCGGATCCCTCTCTCGATGACATCCACCTTTTTCTGGAGTGCCCTGTCATCAATGCCGGTACCCCTGCCTGTCACTCCTCTCGCGGACAGACCGGACAATACGGAAAGGATCGCACTGGAAGGGGTGGTGTTGCCTATCCCCATTTCTCCCGTTCCGATAATATCCATTCCCTCTTTTGAATACTCGTCGGCCAGGTCCACACCGACTTTTATTGACCGCAGAGCCTCATCACGTGTCATGGCAGGGCCTGTGGAAAGATTCTTTGTCCCATAGCCTATTTTCTTGATAACAAGCCCTTCTGCAGGTTCAAAGTCATGATCCACACCGATGTCCACAACCACCACTTTAGCTCCCACGTTCCTTGCAAGGACGTTCACAGCAGCTCCTCCGGCAAGCATATTTAAAACCATCTGGATGGTAACCCCCTTCGGGAAGGCGCTCACACCCTCCTCCACAACACCATGATCACCGGCAAAGGTAAAGATCACCTTCCTGTTGATAGATGGGTTTAAATCTTCCTTAATAGCTGAGTATTTCTGGGCGATACTCTCAAGCTTGCCAAGACTCTCACGCGGTTTCGTAAGGCTATCCAATCTAAGCTTTGCCTGCTTCAAATACTCTTCCTTCAGTGGATGGATGCCGTCTAATATACTTTGCAAATCTTTCACTATGAGTTTTCCTCCTTTCAATAAACCCCCACAACAACCGATTAAGGTCAGAAATAGTACTACTCCGACAATTCATGCTTTATGTCATTCTGAGCGACCGAAGGGAGTGAAGAATCTTCCCGTCCATGGTCTCATTTGTGAGATTCCTCGTCGCTGCGCTCCTCGGAATGACAATGTGTCGGAGTAGTAATAGGTTGTCAAAAAAATCAATTTTTTAGAATCTCTTTCATTTTTTCTATTATAATAATATTCTGCTCACGTCTCTTCACGGCTATCCGCAGGTAACGGTTCCCAAGTCCATGGAAGGTACTGCAATCTCTCACAAGTATTCCCTCTTTAGCCAGACGGTCTCTGATCTCTGTAGAGTTTAAACCGATCCGGCTGTCCATAAAAACAAAGACAAAGTTAGCCGCACTCTCATAGGTCTTAAAACCGGGGATTTCATCCAATGCATTTCTCAAAAACTCCCTTTCAGTTGCTACATATTTCCTTGTATCCTTTATGTAATCCCCAGCGAAAAGGGCCTTTGCCGCTGCCCTCTGTCCCAGGGAGCTGACCGTCCAGGGTGGTTTATTCTCCCTGATTTGTGCGATACACGACGCCCCGGCCATTACATAACCTATCCGAAGCCCCGGAATACCAAAAAACTTGGTCATGGATCTAAGGACGATGAGATTGGGAAACCTGAAAATCTCCCTCTTGAGCGATTCATCCTCCACAAAATCTATAAAGGCCTCATCAATTACAGCAAGTATGTTTGCTTCTTGGGCGTATGCTATAACCCTACAAAGCTCATCCTTCGGGGTAAGGATGCCTGTCGGGTTTGCCGGATTACAGAGGTAGAAGATGTCAAATTTCTCTCTCATTCGTGAACAGAGACGATCAATACTGACAGAAAAATCGGACTCGGCTTGGAAATACGAAATCTCAGAACCGGCAATCCTGAGCCCCATCTCATATTCACTGAAAGCAGGAGTAACAATTAAGGCCTTTCTGGGTTTGAATACGATGGGTATCCAGTAGATAAATTCCGTCGAACCGTTCCCCACGAGGATGTTGTCACGATCGACACCATGGTATTCCGACAACACTGAGATGAGATCAAAGGAATCGTCATCGGGATAGTTCAAGACGGAATCCACTTCCTTTACTATCGTTTTCCGCACTCCGGGTGGGCACCCCAGGGGGTTTATGCTGGCGCTGAAATCAATAATCTTGTCCTCATCGATCCCGTATCTTCTGGAAATTTCGCTAATATTACCGCCATGTTCGTTCTTCATCTGTAATTACTCAGGTAGATAGACTGTAGGCTTTTAGACTGTAGGAACACGCCATGTTGTAACTACCCAGGCTGAAGGTTGAAGGCTTTTAGACTGTGCGGTTACTAACAGCCTTCAGCCTACGGCCTAAACACCTGAACAGTTACCTTCATCTCTGTATTACCCACAGGATCACCGTGCAGAGAACGGCCATCAAGAGGGACGAGGTAAACATGATGACCCATGTCTTCTTTACATCCTCTTTGTCCGTTTTTTTTATTTTGTCACCTATTGTAGGCTTTTGGGTGACCTTCCCAAAATAACTGGTTTTCCCACCGAGTTGGACACCAAGAGCCCCGGCTACTGCCGCCTCCGGTATTCCGCTGTTGGGGCTTGTGTGGTTTCTGCCGTCCCTTCGCATAATCCTCCAGGAATCCCTCCAATTGAGCCTCAAGATGAAAGAGGCTATTACTATAATAAACCCGGTAATCCTTGCCGGTATCCAATTAAGGATATCGTCCATCTTTGCGGAAAAACAACCAATGTCCATGTACTTAGCGTCTTTATATCCTACCATAGAGTCGAGGGTATTGACCGCCTTATAGGTCATGGCAAGGGGGACACCACCCACCGCCAGGTAAAACATAGGTGCCACGATGCCGTCCGAGAGGTTTTCTGAGACTGTCTCAATAACAGCCCGCAAAATCTCCCCCTCATTGAGATTGGCGGTATCCCTCCCCACGATCATGGAAAGGCCCTTTCTTGCCGCTTCCATATCCCCGCGTGTCAAAGCGTCTATAACAACCCTGCTTTCCTCATAGAGAGATCTGGTAGCGAGGGTAAGGGAGGCAAGCAAGGCCGTGGTAATCATGCCGCATAAGGCACCGAGAGAGAAAGAGACCTCTGTTATCCCATAGGTTATGAAGAAAGTGGGGATAACGATCGAAAACCATAGAATTATCCCCCCTTTCTTTTCTGAGGCGCGGGTGGTGTGGGCACGGATCTTCCCCTCGATGAACCTTGTCCACCTTCCAATAATGGCTACAGGATGGGAGAACCAGCGAGGATCGCCGACGAGGATGTCAATGATATAGGCCCCAAGGAAAATCGTTGGCGTCATTATAGCTTCTGATTCGTTTCAAACATACCCAACCCCAACCTGCCGGCCTAAAAAGTAACCTTGATCCCGCCATAGACACCGATGCCGGGTTCGCCGTATTGATATATCGATTCGTAGTTTTTGTCCGTGAGATTATCCACCCTTCCGAAGACCTGAAGCCGTTTGGTGGCTTGATAAGACGCCGCTAAGTTCACAAGGGTATAATCAGGCATTTCGAGGGTATTGGCAGTATTTCTATACCGATTCCCCACATTTTGAACATCCAGGGTTACGTTTAATCCTTCCAATGGTCTGATGCTAAGGGCAACGCCCCCCTTATGTCTTGGCCTGTATATCAAGTCTCTATCTGTTGTGTCGTCCTTTGCCTCTGTATAGGTGTAATTGGCATCTATGGTCAGCCAGTTCAGTGGTTTAAAAGAGACCAATGTCTCCCATCCCTTTGTCTTGACCTCACCGATATTGTAATACTTCCAGGTAGTCCAATTCCAGTCAATCAACTCTTTGATCCCGGTGTGAAAGTAGGTCACAGACAGCAGCACCTTCCTCCCGAAAAATTCCTGATCTACACCCACATCGTAGCCTTTACTCTCCTCCGGCTTCAGATTTGGATCACCGTAGGAAGAATAAAGCTGATACAGGGAGGGGGCATGGAATCCTGTTCCGTAACTCCCCCTTATCTTGGTCCCTGTCTCTTCATAGAGATAGGCAAGCGCCACCTTATATGTCTCCTCACCACCAAAGGTCTGATGGTTATCATGACGGGCGCCAAGGGTGAAAGAGAGTCCTTTAAATGGGGTCAACTTGTTCTGGATAAAGAAGCTCTTTGTATCAACCTTCTTCTCAGAGATATCCCCCCACACACTCTGGAGATCCCCGCTATCTTCCTGGTAATCGAATCCAGCGGTAATTGTATCCTTGTCTTTGACAAAGAAATTGTGCTGCCATGACACTAAGTTTGTTGTTCCTTTATAGGTCTCATCAAAGGCGCCATTGGCGGTATATTCTCTTTTTGTTCCTGTAGTACCCAGCTTGATGATATGCTGCCACCATTCAAAGAGATCCTGATCGAAATTTATGGAACTGCTGGTAATACCAGTATTTTGAACCTTCACAGCATCAACCCCCGCGTCATCATAGTCCATCTTTGACTTAGAGTGGCGGACTGAGAAACCCGCTCTCACTGTTTCAGAGATTTGGGCATCAAGCCGAGCGGAGAGATTGGTTTGACGGTAGTAATCCGGTTCTGTATTTCCCAAATCTTTGTCCGCCTTTGAGACACCTTTGGTGTCCAGACGTAATATAGACGCAGAGTAACTCACCTTATCATTTGATCCGCTGACCCCTAATCTTTCCCTGAAGGTCTCAAATGAGCCTCCTTCGCCAGACAGGAAAAATTCAGGCTTCCCTTTACCCTTCTTGGTGATGATATTGATGACACCCCCAATGGCATCAGAACCATACAGAACACTTTGGGCTCCGCGGATGACTTCGATTCTCTCGATGTTGTCTGTTGACAGATCAGAGATACTCATCTTTCCATCGGTAGCCATCGGATCCCCTACCCTGACTCCGTCAATCATAATCAATGTATGGGCATTGTTGGTACCCCGGAGGTATATAGAAGCACCTCCTCCGAATTGACCGTACTGGGCAATAGAAACCCCCGGAACATCTCTTAAGACATCAATAACCGTTCCTCCCCTTTTTTTTTGAATTTCCTCCTCCGTCACTACAGTGACCGAATCAGGGGAGTATCTTAATGGCTCCTCCAACCTGCTGGCCGTTACGACCACTTCTTTCATCTCTACCACCCCAGTTTTTTCCTGTGCACAAACCAGGGTGGACAATGACATAAACAAACACGCAAGTAGTCCAACAATACAATTTAACAACATCTTCATTTCCTAATCCTCCTTTTCCCCTCGGTCGGGATGTTTGTTTGATCTGTCAGACAAGTCTCCTGGCTTACGGTTATGCCTAATCCCCACGCCTTCCCGGCAGTTTTAAAACCACCAGTGGTTTTAAAACAGTTAAAAGTTCAAAGCTGGAAGTTAAAAGTCTTTCGATTCTTTAACCCTTAACTTTTCACTGTTCACTCTTCACTGTTTTTATTGGGTTTCGTTCCGTCTACAGTTGCGGGGCAGCGTCGGCTTTTGACCGGCTTCCTTTATCTGACAGACTCGATGCTATGAGTGTTACTCTCGGCAATCCGGTTTGCGGATTGGTGTCAACTAATACATCGGTTTCATAAACCTCCTTTATATTGGATTCTGTGATCACCTCCTCGGGAGTTCCTATACAGTGGACAGTTCCTTTACTTAAAAGCATGATCCTATCACAAAAAATAGATGCTAAATTCACATCGTGAGTCACAGCCATGACCGTCAGCCCTTCCTTCTGGTTCAAGGTCTTTATTAAATCAAAAAAGGCTATTTGATGTTTGATGTCTAAATAGGCTGTGGATTCATCGAGGAGCATGACCTGTGGCTGTTGGGCCAGTGCCCTTGCAATCAGCACTCTCTGCCTTTCGCCCCCGCTTAATTCATTGATACTCCGCGTTGCAAATGAAAGGGTATCTGTCATCTCCATGGCATCTCTGGCTATCGCATAGTCTTTCTCACCTTCAAAACTAAGTCTGCCAAGATAGGGTGATCTCCCCATTAACACCACCTCTAATACACTAAAAGGAAAAACGATAGAAGCCTCCTGTGGAACCATGCCAAGAATCCTGGCTATCTCTCTCCTCTTTATCTCCTTGATATTTGCTCCATTTATAAAGACATCCCCTTCTTTCGGGGAAAGGGTCTTGTTAATACTCTTCAGCAAGGTCGTCTTCCCAGAGCCATTTGGGCCGATTACCCCCCAAAACTCTCCCTTCTTCACAGTAAACGAGATGTCTTTCAATACCCACTCCTCAACATATCTGAAGCTTACTCCGGAAACCCTGATCATATCCATAGATCAGACTCCTTTTCTTCGCAACAGATAGATAAAAAACGGGGCCCCGAAGATTGCCGTTATCACCCCCACAGGCAACTCTACAGGGGCTATTACGATCCTTGCTATGGTATCGGCCACAACCAGGAAAGAAAGACCAAAGAGACCTGATACAGGCAAAAGAAGGCGGTGATCTGAACCAAATACCATACGCATCATGTGGGGAACGATAAGCCCCACAAAGCCAATAACACCACTGACTGAAACAACCACTCCTGTAATTAAAGATGCAGTGATAAGCAAGAGTCTCTTTACTCTTTCTACCTCGACTCCCAGTTGGAGGGCAGTCTCTTCTCCTGTAACTATCAGGTTCAAGTGATAGGCATGCAAATAGATAATAAGACATCCAACAATAACAAAGGGGGTAACAATTATAATCTCGCTATACTTTGATAGGCTTAAATCTCCCATTAACCAAAAGATAATACTATGAAGCCTCTCATCCTGGGTAATGGACACCAAAAACATTATAATGGCAGAGAAGAAAGAACCAACTATTACACCTGCCAGGAGTAAGGTATTGGTCTGAAGCCTAAATCCGGTCCTGGCAATGCCCAATACCAGCATAATGGTCAACAGCGCCCCACAGAAAGAGGCAGCGGGAATGCTCAAGAAGCTTAGCCCTGCCCCTGAGATAATTGCCAGGATAGCACCTACAGCCGAACCGCTTGAAATCCCTAAAATGTAAGGGTCTGCCAGGGGATTTCGGAAAATGGCCTGAAATACTACCCCGGACACTGAAAGGGTAGCGCCTACTATACCGGCCAGTATGATCCTGGGTAAGCGAACCTGAAATACAATTACTCTGTCGGTATCCGTCCATCCGTGAACAGGGTCAGATACCCATCCAAATATCCCTCTCAATATCTTGATTAACCCTATATCAGCCGTTCCAAGGGAGATGGAAAGAATTGCCACTATAACGAAAACAAAAACAAAAGTTAGAGATATAAGTACTACCTTCCGAAGATTTACCACCATCTTTAACTACCTTGCTTATAACAGCTTACAGGGGTCGGGGATCAGCAGTCAGCCCTTCGTCAGTTGTCGGTTGCCAGTTGTCAGGGATCAGCCATTCTTTCTTTTACCTGATTCCTGATAACTGATCTCTGTGAACCGTCCTGACCCCTGTTGACTGACCCCCGTGAACTTTTACATCTTCTGTTATTTAAACAACTCAGGATGAATCAACCTTGACAACTCTTCCAATCCATCGATAATACGAGGGGACGGATGATCTACAAGATCCGAGTCAATTACATAAATTCTTCCGTTTTTCACCGCGGGGATGCTCTTCCACTTCATCCACTCTCTTTTCTTTCGGTCAAAACCACCACCCCTGTCCATAGAAGATATAATGATGATATCAGGGGTATTGAACAGAACCTCCTCCATGCTATACCGTGGATATTTTGCCTTCTCATTTCCTGAGATATTCAAACCACCGGCCATCTTTATCAGGTCGTTATGAAAAGTATCCTTGCCCACTGTTACTACAGGATTAATCCCGATCTGGAAGAAAACCCTTGGCATTTCTATCCCTTTTATACGGCTCTCTATATAATTTACCCTGCTTTTTAACTCTTTAATTAACCTACTGGCTCTGCCAATGCAACCGGTTATCTTCCCTATATTGTCAATAGTCTGAAAGACATCCTTTACACACCTGGGGTTTATAGCATAGACACTGTATCCCAGCCTTTCCAGTGCATCCACTGACTCTTTTTTATTTCCATCCGCTATGGCTATTATTAAATCCGGCTTCAACGAGATAATCTTCTCTATGTTCAGGTTTATGTAGCTTCCAACGTTTGGTTTCCTCTTTGCCTCATCAGGGTAGTTACTGAATTCCGTAACCCCTACGATTCTTTCCCCCAGGTTCAGGGAATAAAGGGTCTCGGTAATGCTGGGGGCCAGGGAGACTATCCTCTGAGGGAGAGAGGGGATATCCACCCTTCTTCCCATCTCATCCATATAGACTGCCGGTAAGACAGTATCAACGCCCATAATAACAAAAATGCATGCAAATAATAATGTGAGTATTGTCTTCATTTCACCTTAGAAAAAAGTAATAAAAAAACCCTTAAATCACTTTTGGACTTAAGGGCTGCACCCAGTTTACTTCACCCCTCTTTCCTAGAAGAAGAGACAAGTCCTGTTATATAGGCAGGTCTTCTGACTCTCAGATCTCCCTACTCCCCACACCTTCCCAGCAGTTTTAAAACCACCAGTGGTTTTAAAACAGTTAAAAGTTCAAAGCTAGAAGTTAAAAGTCTTTTGATTCTTTAACCCTTCACTGTTCACTCTTCACTGTTTTTAATGGGTTTCGTCCCTGATCACAGCGGCGGGACCGTCCCCGTTTTTTGGGGTTCCCTATTAAACCCTCTAAAGAGGGTACCTATATATCCTAGCATATTTTCTTATTTTGGAGTTTTTCTATCAGATTTTACATGCAAAGTCAACAAAAAAATCAAGGTGTGTTCCGAGTTCCACCACAGGGACAGGTTTTTTATTGACTTTTTTAAGCTTCTGTGTATCATAAAAAAGCAATAAATAATCTTACTGGGAGATCGTCCAGCGGCAGGACTACGGACTCTGACTCCGTCAACCCAGGTTCGAATCCTGGTCTCCCAGCCATTAAAAATCTCCCCCCCCTTCTAAAACTTCTCCCTTTTAGCGATATTTGCCCACGAATCACGCAACGTTACAGTGCGGTTAAACACCAGTGCTCCATCGGATGAATCAACCGAATCGACGCTGAAATAGCCGATCCTTTCAAACTGGTACCGACTCCCCGGTGCGGCATTTGCAAGGACTGGTTCAACACGGCACGAAGTCAAAATCTCAAGCGAGTTCGGATTTAAATAAGTCTTGAAGTCAATGTTGTCCTTTTCTTCGTTTGGGTTTTCTTTCGTGAACAGATGATCATAGAGGCGTACCTCAGCCGGGATAGAGTGGACTCCAGAAACCCAGTGCAGCGTAGCCTTAACCTTGCGTCCATCTCGAGACCAACCGCCACGTGTTTCAGGATCATAGGTACAGTGCAATTCGACCACTTCTCCGGATTCTTTATCCTTTACCACATCTACACACGTGATGTAATAAGCATATCGTAGGCGCACTTCACGGCCAGGGGCCAAACGGAAGAACTTTTTCGGCGGGTTCTCAAGAAAATCCTCTTGTTCTATATACAGCACGCGTGAGAACCGAATCTTCCGTGACCCCATACTTGGGTCATCCGGATGATAAGGACTATCCAACTCTTCCACCTGACCTTCCGGATAATTATCAATGACTACCCGGAGTGGACGCAACACCGCCATAACCCGTGGGGCACTTCGATTTAGGTCTTCACGAATACAGTGCTCGAGTAATGCCACATCGACCACACTATCCCTCTTTGCTACTCCGATGCGTTCACAGAAGTTTCGGATTGACTCTGGTGTGTATCCGCGTCTCCACAGGCCCGATAGTGTAGGCATCCGTGGATCGTCCCATCCGCTGACATGTCCGTTTTCCACCAATTCCAGAAGCTTACGTTTACTCATCACAGTGTAGTTCAGATTGAGACGAGCGAATTCGATTTGCTGCGGATGGCAATCGACGTCCAATTGGTCAAGCACCCAGTCGTATAATGGACGATGATCCTCAAATTCCAGCGTACAAATAGAATGAGTAATCCCTTCAATGGAATCAGAAAGACAATGGGCATAATCATACATGGGATATATGCACCACTTGTCGCCCGTTCGGTGATGTGGTGTGCGAAGGATACGGTAAAGTACCGGATCACGCATATTTAAATTTGGGGATGACATATTGATTTTTGCTCGAAGTACCCTGGAGCCTTCCTCGAATTCTCCTGCCCGCATGCGTTCGAACAGGTCAAGGTTCTCTTCTGCGGAACGCTTACGATAAGGACTGTCTTTGCCAGGCTCGGTCAAGGTGCCACGGTACTCTCTAATCTCCTCTGGACTCAAGTCGCAAACGTATGACTTCCCTTTTTTGATTAACTGCACAGCATACCGGTATAGCTTCTCAAAATAGTCAGATGTGTAAAAAAGCCTGTCACCCCAATCGAAACCAAGCCATTTGATATCCGATTTGATTGATCTAATGTATTCAGTACTTTCTTTACTGGGGTTGGTATCATCGAATCGTAAATTGCAAAGACCCTGGCTTTCAGCGGCAAGACCAAAATTAAGGCAGATAGACTTGGCATGTCCGATATGCAGATAGCCGTTCGGTTCCGGTGGGAATCGAGTATGGACTCGACCGCCATTCTTGTTTGCCTTCAAGTCCTCCGCTATGATATTGCGAATGAAGTTGATCATACTTAAAACCCCATCTCACAAGCCACCCTCTCCCGACAGAAATCGGGAGATCCAAAAAGGGGCAGCGCCTGCCTGGCACGACGGTAATAAAGCCCCATGTCATGCTCTCTGGTGGTGCCAATGCCACCAAAGATTTGAACACCCATGCGGGTGCAGTGCCTGTATACCTCGCTCATTCGTGCCTTTGCCATGGCTGCCTCCTTAGCACAGGGGAGTCCTTGTTCTATAAGCCAACCTGCGTAATAGATCAGTCTCTTGGCATGGCCGATTTCTGCCCACATCTCAGCCAGGTAGTGCTGAATAATTCCAAAGCTGCCAATTGGTTTATAAAACTGCGTCCTTTCCTTAGCATAAGCCACACAGTTCTCTACCGTCCAATCGGCACCACCAATCATCTCAGCGCATTTTGCTACGGCAGCCCTGTCAAGGGTTTTCTTTACTGCCGGCCATCCGGCATTTAATTCACCGACCATATTCCCTTTTGGCACCATCACTCCCTCAAATAGAATTTCATTTTGCTTATCATCCGCAATGGTAGGCAGAGAGGTGATCTTTATCCCCTGGCTCTTAGCATCCACCAGAAAAATGGTAATGCCTTCTTCTGGCGGCGACCAGAGATTCGTCCTGGCTACGCAGAGAAAATAATCAGCCACCTGGGCATCATGAACGAATAGCTTAGTGCCATTGATAATATATCCGTCTTTATCCTCTGTAGCCTTTGTGGAGACGCCGCTGGCATCATAGCTGGCACTGGGTTCGGTTAAAGCCAGAGTAAATACCTTTTCCCCGGATGCTATCTTTGACAACCATTCCTTCTTCTGATCTTCACTACCGGCATCCAAAAGAAGGAAACTGCAGATAGCGGTTGAAAAAAACGGGGAGACAAGGCAAGCCCGTCCCATCTCTTCCAACAGGACAATCAAATCCACTAAGCCGCAACTGCTGCCGCCATACTCCTCCGGGACAATTAACCCCATCCATCCCAACTCCGCCATTTTCTTCCAGATGTCGGGGCGAAATCCGATCGGATCCTCCTCCATTTCCCTCACCAATGTCTTGGGAAACTCCTTTGCCAAGAAGTCATGAGCCATCTTTCTTAATATTTCCTGCTCTTCTGTAAAAGCTAACTCCATATTTCCCCCTTTCACTCCTTAACTCGTAAATCGTAAGTCTTCTACTCTTCTACTCTTCTAATTCCTAGGCAGTTTGAGCCCCTGCCAGGCAATTATATTTTTCCTTATTTCTGTAGTACCCCCGGCGATAGTGAAACCTGAGCCCCACTGGCAAAGATCTTGAAACTTACCGCAGAGGGGAGCCCACCTGGATTCTCTTGTTACCGTACCGTAGAGCCCCATGATCTCTATCGCGGTATTGGCAAGGCGCAGGTTAAGCTCGCTGGCGTAATAACCGCAAGCAGCAGCCTCGACTGCAACATCCTTACCCTTGCTTTGAAGCCAGCCTACATAATAAGCGAATCTTTGGGCCGCTTCAAAATCAATGGCCAGTTCGACAAGCCTGTGGCGAACCAGGGCTTTTTTCGCCAGGATTTCACCACCTTCTCGTGTCTCCTTGCAATATAAGATCAGATCCTCTAAGTCTCGCTTTCCTCCGGCGGCAAAAGCTATATTGGCACGAGCAAAGTTTCTTCCTGCCATCATAACATACCACCCTTGATTTACCTTTCCCACTACATTTTCCTTGGGTACACGGAAATCATCTATGAACGTCTCATTGTAGAAATGGCTTCCATTCATAAAGATTAAGGGACGAAACTCAATACCAGGACCAATCTTATTGATGAAGAAGGTCAGTCCCTTGTGCCTTGGCTCGTTAGGGTCTGTTCTTGCCAGGATAAAAATATGGTCAGCACGGTGGGCACCGCTGGTCCACACCTTCTGCCCGTTGATGACATAATGAGCACCATCTGCCACTGCTGTGGTAGTAAGGGAGGCAAGGTCTGAACCGGCATTAGGCTCGCTCAAACCTTCAGCCCAATTTATTTCTGCTCTGGCTATCTTCGGCAGCCACTCTTTCTTCTGTTCCTCGGTTCCGTACACCATAATGCCCGCGGCCACTGTCATAAAGTGGAAAGGGATAGCGGGTACCCTATAGTATGCCATTACCTCGTTGAAGATGAGCTGCTCAATAGGTCCATGCCCCTTCCCGCCATATTCTTTTGGCCAGGGCAAGCATAGCCATCCCTTTGCTGCTACCCTCTTTACTACGGATTGGTGATATGCCCACCCTTCATCTGTTTCCTCGGCTGCCAGGCCACCTATCCAACCTGTGGGAGCTCTTTCTGCCTCTTCTTTACAAAACTCCGCAAACTCTACCCTTAATGCTTCCTGCTCAGGCGTAAATCTGAAGTCCATTTTCACTCCCCCTTCCCATGCACGAATTCATTTATATAAGTTTTTGTGTTCTAATGAATTAGTTTATACTGAAAAATTTCCCTTTACGCTACCAGTTTAAGGGGATGCTTCCATCTCCCTAATAACCACTGCGGGGTATCTTTACTTTGGCATCAATAAGTTGTTTGTGGTTAAGACGTAGCAGATTGGTAAGTTTGTGAACTAAGTAATCCTCATGTTTATCAAGCGTTCCATCGGTATAAACAATCTTCCAGATCATCTCAATAATGTGGATTCTCTCTTCCGTTGAATAATTCTGATTGATAAGATTTGTAAACTGCCATAGGTCTATACTCTGTTTCAACTCCTTATTTGAAGCTTCAAGAAGTTCGACAGCATATTCATCAGACAATTGATAGTCTTTTTTCAAAATAGAGATAATATCTTCTCGCTCTGTATCACTGAACTCACCGTCTATATTAGCCATCTCCAGGAGAATGGCACAGGTTGCCACCCTGATATCATGATAATTTTCTCTTTTTTGATTCCCAGTATCAACCTGTGCGCTTTTTCCGAAAAATTTTTTTACCAGATCAATCAAATTACCCCCCACTTGATTTGGGTTTGCAAACTCAAGACTATCATTTAACTACTCAGTTATATATACCTTAATTATCAACTTAAATCCAGTTCTTTTTCATTTTAGACCATATTTTTAACTATGTCCCCGACTATCTCCCCTTTTTTCTTGCGATAAACTCAATTCCACAGTAATATTGTTTAAGATGAGACCTTTGCACAACCTGCCGAGAGCTTTGAAGAAGTCCCCTGGGAGCTAATTAACCAATCTCTATTTTGGATTCTGACTTCTGAATTCTAAGATGTGCCAACTATCCAATCAGGTAATATAAAATGTTGAAAAAAGTTGTAGAAAAACGAGAAACTTTTCACTGGGCATGGATCATCCTGGCAACCTGCTTTGTCAATCTTTTTATCAACTACTCTGTCCGCCTCGGATACGGAGTTGTTCTTCCAGAGATGATTCGCACTCTGGGTTTCGATCGAACTGCCGGCGGGTCTATCTATAATTCCTACCTCTTCTCCTATATCGCACTGACCCCCCTTACCGGTTATCTGACTGACAGACTTGGAGCACGTCGCGTGATTACAGTCTGCTGTCTCATCCTTAGCATTGGTGTCCTCCTGATGGGAATGGCAAAAACCCTCTGGACGGCCTGCCTCTTTTACGCCATAGCCGGCCTTGGTGCCACGGGGATGTGGACACCGGTAATTACCGTAGTTCAGCGATGGTTCTCTCCTAACCGCAGAGGGCTGGCTCTGGGCATACTCTCTACAGGATACGGGCTTGGGTTCGCAACCATGGGGGCAGCCTTTCCATGGATAGTGCTCCACTTCAACTGGCGCTATGGCTGGTATTTTTTAGGAGCCGGCGCGCTGGTGATGGTGATAGTTAATGGTCTGTTACTTAGAAGCGACCCCAAGAACTACGGGTACTTGCCCTGGGGGCAGAAAGAAACATCCCAAGTCAACACCAAAGACGTGTTGGCACAATCCAGGGGCGGATCCCTTACCATCATTTTGAAGAACAGCAGGTTCTGGCTTATAGGGTTCTCCTATTTTTGCATATCTTACAGCCTTTACGGCATTACTACTTTTATGGTGGACTATGCCAAATATCAGATTGGACTGTCTCTGGAAAAGGCAAGCTTTCTGGCAACGGTGCACGGTATCTGTCAGGTGGCAGGAGTTTTAACGATCTTACCCTTGTCCGACTATATCGGTCGAAAAAGGACTATCATTATTTCCAACTCCTTTATAGCTGCTTTTATGGTGGGGATCCTCTTCACCGGAGATTCATGGGTAATGCTGTATGCCCTTGTGGGAGGGGTGGCAATTTTTTACGGAGCAACGTTTCCCATCTATGGGGCTTGTGCAGGGGACTATTTCCCAAGGGAAATGATGGGTACCGTTATAGGGGCATGGACGCCCTTTTATGGCCTGGGGGCCATCCTGGTTCACTGGGTTACAGGTATACTTCGGGACAGAACAGGCACCTATGATTATGCCTTCATGATTAGTGCCGCTATGGCTGCTGTTGGCCTCCTGTTGATTTTACTGATTAGAAAAAATGGCGTGAGGGGAGAGGGAGGGCTAGGTTGCTAACGTATTCCTGGGCAGCCCGTTCCCATGAGAAACTACGCCTTATATGGTTTATCCCTTCTACCAGCATCCTGTAATACAGTTCAGGGGTGTCTCTATAGACTCGAACAGCATCTACGATGCTGAGCATAAGCTCATGGGACATTGATCGAAAAAGAGGGTATCTCTTGCGCTGTTCAACCCGGCCTAACCCTCTGCCTTTTATGTCATATTCGGCAGCGTTAATTCCTCTCCAATCATCAACGGCAGATCCTATGTTGTCTCTCTCTCGAAATAGGATTCCGGTGGGTGTGGCCGAAGCAGTGTGCCAGCGCTCGCTCCTAACCTGGACAGATCGGGTGAAAGATGAGGCAGATCGAAGGGGAACAATTTGCTGGACTATCCCTCCAGTTGCTCGACCAATCCCCACAGTTCCATTCAAATAGAATTCGTTAGCCATTCCGAACGGCTCATATAGTGAGGGCATGACTCCATAAGTAGCTCCTTGGAGAGTAGCGAAAAAGCCCTCTTGAAACAAAAAGGGAAGTACGAGGACACTTCCAGAAAATCTTTCCGACATCTTTTTCAAGAAGTACAAACCCTCCAACCCTTCATCTCCGGGGATTGGAAAAAAGAAAAATCGTGCTTCTCCCCCTTTTTCCAAAAACTCTGTAATCCCACTCGCTGCAACATCATAACCTTTCTGGCGGGGATCATCCCGCCCTGCCATGACAAACCATGGAGAGTCATCTCTCTTAAACTTTTCAAGATCCCCCCAGATAGGTTTGTCTTCTGAAGGGACAAATCTATCCAGTGCATGAAGGGCTTCTTTTCTCCTGATAGTCTTCCATTCATGCACCGTAGCGAAATTGTCCCCCATCATCTCAGCTAAGATGCCTTCATTAATCGCAAGGCTTGCAAAAAGACCGTTGTCAACCCCAAAAAGCCTTGGTTTCAGAATATCTTTGAGATGGGGTGCCATAACTTCAGCCTGGAGAGGATCTTCCGTTAGGTCCAGGGCGAATTGGCTTGATACAGTGAAGACAGTCCGTTCGACAAGGGACAGCGCCCGTTGCAGTATGGTTTCACCTGGGCAAGAGGCAGGATCAATTCCCACCTGTAAAAGGTCAGCATTTGTAACTCCGCTGTCATAGCTGTTGTGAAGTGTTAGATACAGCTCTTGATTCTTGTTCTGCCTAGTCAGAGCTAAGGCTGTGGTTGCCGCTTCCCAATCCTGTATCATGACCTTCCAATGGTCTGTCTGGTCTGTGTTGTCAAGTATGCGGGCTATAGTTGCACCGAAAAACAGGGAGTCCCTAAGCAGAATTCTTGAAATCTCTCCCTGCGTTTCCCCTACGTCGTACGGATGGCGTCTTCCTGCAAAGAACCGACTATCTATTGGTTTTAAGAAGTACCATGCCCACTGGTATCGATTATCATTGTATCGATAGACCTCTACAGGGACATTTTTATTGTCAAATGGGACATTGATGTTAGCCTTGAGTTTGATCTTGTTATCGAGGGATGATGTCTTCTCGATTTTGTAATGGAATGGCGTGATGACAATCGTATCCAGACCAGAGACTTTTTGAACATAGCCGGGTAAACGCCCCATTACTGCAGCAATCCCTCCGCAGGGAGCAAAGGGAGTCTCATATGTAACAAAGGCTATCCTGGAAGACATTCTATTCTGACTCCTGACTCCTGCTTCAGGCATTGTCGGCCTCCACAGCTTTCAGAAGCTTAATATATATGTCTGGAATACTATAGAGGACGCGGTTCCAAGATGGGATCTGTGTATCCTCGCGTTTTTCTCCTATCTCTTTCCATGTAGTCCACAGGAATTCGTGAAAATACCATGCCGTGAGCTCTTCTTCATGACGATCAAAAACCAGGTCATTCACTTCTGCATCGTCGCTGTATTGCTTAATGAATTTGAGGGCATTCTGATAGTAGGTTTGCCTCACCATTTCCACGAACGCATCATCAAGGACAACTCCATTAGAGCGCATATAATTAAAATAAAATTTAGCGATATCTATTACCATGCGGTGAAGCCCTTTCGTCCTGTCGTCAGGCGAGAGGGCCTGATGCTTGTGTTCGTAATTGGAAATGAGATCAATCTGGGCGATCTTTCGAGGGATAACCCTGTGGTACACCTCCGAGAGGGTACTTACCTCGAGTCCCCAATTGTAGGCGATATTTATCCCTCGAGCCAGGCGCGCGGTGAAACTAAACTCACCGGCTAAGGGATAATTGAATGTCCGGTGGTAGGCGAAGAAAGATTCCAATGCGTGGTACCCCTGGTCGTGCATGATCTGTTTCATGATATCCACAAAGGGTATCACAAAGAGACGCGTGACTCGTCCCTTCATGGTTCGTTCTGTC
>JBAZOX010000015.1:0-18882 GCA_041648535.1 Desulfobacteria bacterium
ATTCCTTCTCTAACGGGGATTATCTGGTTTTTTTATACCAAAATGTAAAGCGAAAAGCAAGCAAAAAACGCACCTTTTACTAATTATTTCAAATACTTAAAAGGCCGGACTTTTTACGAGACCATCATAATTAGTTCGTCCTGAAAAATGGAAAGAGGAATTTTTCAGGACGAACTAATTATAACCTATTGTTTATCGAGGACTGACATGCCTGAACAGAAGTTTGAAGATGCGGTGAAAAAGCTTGAGTCAATTGTAACCAGACTTGAAGATGGTGATATACCCCTTGAAGAATCCCTTAAACTCTTTGAGGAAGGAGTTAAACTTTCCAGGTTTTGTTCAAAGAAATTGGATGAGGCCGAGAAAAAGGTTGAGATTCTTATGAAAGATAAGGACGGAAGGTTAAAACCCCAGCCTTTCGATGTGAAAGAGGAAGAAGGGGAAATTGACTAGAAGGTTAATATTTTGGACTTAAGGATTTATCTTCAGGAAAAGAAGAGATTGGTGGATCATGCATTGGATAGATATGTGCCGTCTTCGGATGGGCATGCTTCCACTGTCTACAACGCTATGAGGTATAGCCTCTTTGCCGGAGGGAAAAGACTACGACCAATCCTGACTATTGCCTCTTCTGAGGCGGTAGGCGGGTATACAGATTCTGTACTTCCTTTTGCCTGTGCCATTGAGCTGATTCATACTTATTCACTTATCCATGATGATTTGCCAGCCATGGATGACGATGATTACAGACGAGGAAACCTTACCAATCATAAAGTTTATGGGGAGGCTGCTGCCATACTTGCAGGTGATGCCTTACTAACAGAGGCTTTTCGATTAATGACAGATTCAAACACCATTTCTGGGGTTGATCCTAATACCGTTTTAAATGTAATTAATGATATAGCCGATGCTGCCGGAGCATCCGGGATGGTGGGAGGGCAGATGGTGGACATAGAGTTAGAGGGAAAACAGGTTGATATTTCCGACGTAGAGTATATCCACACCCATAAAACCGGGGCACTTATCGCTTCTTCTGTCAGAATCGGTGCAAGGTTGGGCGGAGGAACGAAAGAGGAGGTCGGGCTATTGTCTATGTATGGCTCAGCTATTGGGTTAGCCTTTCAGACTGTTGATGATATCTTAAATGTGGAAGGCGATGAAGCCCTTTTAGGCAAAAGTGTTGGGAGCGATGCAAACAAGAAGAAAGCAACCTATCCTGCGGTTTTGGGTATTGATGATTCAAAAAAGACTGCTGATGAGTTGATAGATAAGGCTATCGGTTATCTGAGGCAATTTGATAATAAAGCAGAGCCCTTAAGGATGATTGCAAGATATATTGGAAAGCGAAAGGCTTAGGGGAGAGGACACTTTTTTATGGCTAGATTACTCGATGGGATTAACAGCCCTGCTGATATTAAATCCTTTACTTTAGATGAATTAGCACAGCTTGCAGGTGAGATAAGAGAGGAGATTGTTTCCGTTGTCTCCAAAAACGGCGGTCATCTTGCTTCAAGCCTTGGTACCGTGGAATTGGCAATCGCCCTTCACTATATATTTAATGCCCCCAGGGATAAACTCATCTGGGATGTGGGTCATCAGGCCTATGCCCATAAGATATTAACTGGCAGGAGAGACAGGTTCCATACCTTACGACAGTATGGAGGGATTTGCGGTTTTCCCAAAAGGGATGAAAGCCCTTACGATACCTTTGGTGTCGGGCATAGCGGCACCTCAATCTCTGCGGCATTAGGGATGGCAGAGGCCAGGTGCCTTAAGGGTGAAAAGTACAGAGTTATAGCTGTCATAGGTGATGGCTCTATAGCTTCTGGAATGGCATTTGAGGGACTTAACCAGACAGGACATCGAGAAAAGGATATGATAGTTGTCCTCAACGACAATGAAATGTCCATCTCACCCAATGTAGGTGCCCTTTCATCTTACCTCAACCGTATTATGACGGGACAGCTCTTTACCAGATTCCGGAGTGAGATGAAGAACTTTCTCAAAACAATCCCGGGTATTGGAGGGTCTGTGTTAAAGCTGGTTAAACAGGCGGAAGAATCCTTTAAGGGTTTGATAATCCCAGGAGTATTCTTTGAGGAGTTAGGGTTTAGGTATGTAGGTCCAATTCAGGGACATCGTCTGGACCATCTGATTGAAAATATGAAGAATGTTAAGAATCTAGAGGGACCTATTTTGATTCATGTCATAACAACCAAGGGAAAAGGCTATCCTCCGGCGGAGAAAGACCCCACGAGTTTTCATGGTATCGGCTCATTTGATATAGAGACGGGTAAGCCTCTGAAAGAGGGTGGGAATCTTCCTACCTATACCGAGGTTTTTGCTGATACTATGGTTAAATTGGGCAGAATGGATAAAAGAATAGTGGGGATAACTGCTGGCATGTCTCACGGAACGGGTCTTCACAAGTTTTCTGAAGAATTTCCAGGCAGGTTTTATGATGTGGGGATAGCAGAGCAACACGGGGTGACCTTTGCCGCCGGTCTGGCAACAGGGGGCTTTATCCCTGTGGCGGCTATATATTCCACATTCTTACAGAGGGCCTACGATCAGATTGTCCACGATGTCTGTCTGCAGAAATTGCCTGTTATTTTCGTCCTTGACCGGGCTGGAATTGTTGGAGAGGATGGGCCTACCCACCATGGCCTATTTGATTACTCCTTCCTGCGCCATATCCCCAATATTATAGTGATGGCGCCCAAAGACGAA
This sequence comes from Desulfobacteria bacterium, assembly GCA_041648535.1. Classification (GTDB taxonomy): domain Bacteria; phylum Desulfobacterota; class UBA8473; order UBA8473; family UBA8473; genus UBA8473. Next base: position 2,731 of record JBAZOX010000015.1, read on the forward strand.
AATGAACTTCAGCATATGCTTAAAACAGCTGTTGATTGTGGTAACCCTGTTTCAATAAGGTATCCTCGCGGTAAAGGGTATGGTGTAAAATTTGACACTGAGTTAAAGGCATTAGAGATTGGTAAAGCAGAGGTCATTACAGAAGGAAAGGATGTTTTGATTCTTGCAATAGGCTCTATGGTTTATCCCGCTCTAGCAGCAGCCAGGCGTCTTAGGGAAGAGAATATAGAGGTAACGGTAGTTAACAGCCGTTTTGTAAAACCCCTGGATGATGATCTGATCATTACCCTTGCGGAGAAAATCAGGAAGGTTATTACAGTGGAAGAGAATGTTCTTGATGGTGGTTTTGGCAGTGCGGTTTTAGAGCTTATAGAAAAGAACGGCCTTCAAAATCTAAGGGTAAAGCGTATAGGTGTCCAGGATAGATTCGTCGAGTACGGTACCCAGGAACTCCTTAGAAGCAGATATGGATTAGATGAAGAGGGCATTATTAGGACAGTTAAATGGCTGCTGGATTGATAATGTTTTAGTATCCGTTCACAGTTTACGGTTTGCAGTTAACAGTTGGCAAAAATGCTTCAAGCTTTATATAATAACAGCAAGCTTAAGCTTGCTGTTGTAATGCCTGCTGTTGTAATTAAACCGTAAACTGTTACCTGTTTTAATACCTAACCGCCTTTATCCCTTTTTCTCTTAGAAAAGATGCGATATTTTTGTCTACATTGGCTTTTGTGAGAAGGATTTTAGACAGATCGTTTTCCTGAAATAGAAAGCCAGGGATTGCAATTGCAATATTGTGGGGGTCTCCTTTTCCCGCAGTGTCAAACTCGAATGTGGGAAAGGAGAACCCTATACCAAGAAAATCCAATACCTTTGAGATTACTGATTCTTGGGTTTCTTCTTTTTGCACTTCCAGAATCCTGAATTTATTTTCAGTGAGTATCTCCACCATGTCGTGGGGTAGTTTTTGTAGACTGATAATACAGTCACGGACTTCCCTTTTGAGGAATATATCTGCTGTAATTCCCAACTGAAAACCACTGTTGCCTTTACTCAAGAGAGGCAGCTTAGCGCCTGCGGTAAAGGGCTGATCTATCAAGGTTAAAAGGGCATGGATTAATTCGTTGTTGGTTGAGGAATTCAGGATGATAATCTCTTCTTCCCCGCTAATGCTGCCTTTTTTCTGATCCTGCCTATGCTCTTCCTTCCCGGTTAGAGAGATATCTATAACCCTCATCCCAAACCTTTCAATATAATCTTTAATTGCCAATGGTACCTCTTTGTCCTTTTTGCCAATGAAATTAACGGCATAGCCCCGGTTTTTGATAAAACTCTCCTTATCTTTAAAGATAATCCAATCTGCCCACACTTTTATCGTTATTTTGCCCTTTAGTATCAGAGGCTTGTCTCCTCTGATTATTGAGTAATACCCCGATAGGGGGGAAAGCTTGTTAAAGATAGATTCTGTACCCTCATCTTTCCGGATATTTAAAATCTTATAATTCTTCCAATTCGATTCTATCAGCTTTTCTATCCTTGCCGGTAATTGATCACCAACATCTATGATTACCTTCCTTCCACTTTTCATTTCCAGGATGGGAAAAGTTTCATTATTTAAGGTTAGCTCTCCACGGCCGGGAATTGGAATGTAATAATTACCTTTATCGATATAGTGGTCCCCGGTATTTTTAAAAACGGTTCCAATGAAATCCTTGATGCCTTTCGTGCCAGATTCAGTACGAAAAGGTATTGTCTTCTCTATTTCAATTGGAGCCGCTTTATCCTTAGCTTCCGAAGGGAAGGGTGGAGTTTTTGAGATTGGTTCGTATACCGGAACAAGTATCCTTTGGCCTACTCTGAGTAAATTAGGATCCTTGATGGTTGGGTTTAACTTATGGAAGAGTTTGGTGTACTCATTGAAAACCAGGTGCCCTGGCACTTTGTATACATGCAAAAAGATGGTTGAAAGACTCTCCCCAGGCTGTACGGTATGTTCCTTGACAGATACGGAAGGTGGCTGGGGAGAAGTGGATGCAAAGCCGGTTTCAGAAGTCTCCAGCTTAAGTGGAATAAATATCTTTTGCCCTGGATAAACCTTATTGGTATTGGGGATTGTAGGGTTTAATTTTTTTAGTACATGTAGGAAATTTACCCTTTGATCAAAAGGAATTTTGTATTTATCCACCAGTATTTTCCATAACCATTCCCCTTCTTTCACAGTATAAGGCTCATAATATACCTTGAGGTTACCGTATTTCTTTATGGATACTGTCTTGGTAAGAAACAGATTGAGATGGTCATTTGGATCCTTTGCTTCTCCTTTATAAAACGGTAAAAGGAAAAAGGTCCAAAGCAAGGCTATTAAGACTAATGCCTTTTTCATTTTCTTATCCTTCCATTGGATTAAGGTGTTAATTAAAGCCTTATACTTCAGGATTGACAGTTTGCAAAAATATCTAATTCTTATATCAGAGTAAATATTTTATGTCAAGTAGAGGGGGTTCATCTCCTTTTTGCTTGACATCTAAATGATTTCCTATGTATATTTTTGCGGCAGTCTTGATGGACTTTTTACGAGGCCATCAGTCTTCATAGATTAAATATCACTGGAGGAAGAATGAATGGCAAGAGGTGAGATAGTAATCAATGAGAACAATTGTCGGGGATGTGGTTATTGCCAGGGGTTTTGTAAACGGGGGTGTATTGTTATGTCCGAAGACAAGTTTAGCCCCCTTGGGTATATACTTCCAATTCTGGCTGATTTTGATAAGTGTAATGCCTGTGGAGTCTGTGGTCAGATGTGTCCTCATTTTGCTATTGAGGTTTATAAATTTATTGAGAACTAAACGGTTAGAGCGAATTTGCGTTCCTAGTGAATTTCCAGGAGGGGATCTGTATGGCAGAGAAGATGTTTGTCCAGGGGAATGAAGCAGTGGGCTGGGGAGCTCTGTATTGTGGTTGCGATGGATTCTTTGGCTACCCTATAACCCCGCAGAATGAAGTGACTCAGTGGTTTGCTCATGAATTTCCAAAGAGGGGGAAGGTCTTTTTACAGTCACAATCCGAGGTAGGGTCAATAAATATGCTTTTTGGTGGTGCCGCTGCAGGGTTTAGAGTTATGACCTCAACATCGGGTCCGGGTTGGGGGCTCATGCAGGAAACGATATCTCACTTTGTCGCCGCTGAGTTACCGTGTGTCATTGTGTTGGTACAACGCGGAGGACCGGGAGCGGGAAGTATCAGGCATGCCCAGATGGACTATATAACGGCTACCAGAGGAGGAGGACAGGGGGGATATAAAAATATTGTATTGGCGCCTGGTTCGGTTCAGGAAGTCCATGATCTGATCCAGCTTGGCTTTCATCTGGCCGACAAATACCGCAACCCATTAGTGATCCTAACGGATGGTATTCTTGGGCAGGTGTCCGAATCCATAGAGGTAAAAACCATCGATTTTGGGCCTTTGGATAAAAAGTCTTGGGCATTACGAGGGAGAGAAAGGCAAGAAGACGGTAAGTCTCGTATTGTTAACTCTGCTGTTGGTGTTTTACCGTTACCCCCATATCCTAACTATATATCCTGGTTAAAGCATATAGAGGAGAAATACCGTGAAATGGAAGGTTCTGAGTTGAGGTATGAGACTTATGAGGCAGAGGGAGCCGATCTCATCTTGGTTGCGTATGGATACACATCACGCGTTTCCAAAGAGGCGGTCAACATGGCCAGAGCAGAAGGGTACAAGGTTGGCATGATACGACCAATAACCCTATGGCCATTCCCTTATAGCGTAATCAGGGAAAAAGCTATGCTCGGGTGTAAATTTTTAGTAGTTGAAGACAGTTTGGGATTGTTGATCGATGACGTAAAAATCGGGGTAGAAGGGCGAGCTGATGTTCATTTAGTGGGTATACTCGATCGGCATATACCAACCGATGGAGGGATGATAATGCCGGGCAGGGTCTTCGAAGAGATAAAGAGGTTATTGTAAATCGAATTCATAAAGAGGTAGATACGATGAATAAAAAGAAGGTTTGTGGAAACCCGAAGATATGGAAGGATCCTCCAGGCGCGGCGATGTATTGCTCTGGATGTCAGCATCCGGTGATCCATCGGATTATTTCTGAGGTACTGGAAGATATGGGCATTGATGGGAAAGCTATCTGTGTGGTTGGTGTTGGCTGTCATGCTTTTGTTCAAATATCCTGGAACCTTGATATCTTGAGTTCTGCCCATGGCCGGGCCCTGGATTCGGCTACTGCCGTGAAGCGGCTGAATTCTGATGCCATAGTCTTTACTGTCCAGGGGGACGGAGACTGTATAGGAATCGGAGCCGGTGCGTTCATAGGCGCCATGGTTCGCGGAGAAAAGATCACAACGATTATGTATAATAACACGAACTATGGAACTACCGGTGGGCAGTTGGCGCCCACTACCCTCCTGGGACAGAAGACCGCCACTACCCCTCATGGGCGAGATGCTGCGTTGGAAGGATATCCGGTACACACTGCCGAGTTGGCAGCAACATTTAAAGGCACTGCTTATAGTGCCAGAGGATCGGTACATACCCCGGCAGACTACCAGCGTACCAAGAGGTATATAAAGACTGCCTTTCAGAAGCAGATAGATGGAGTTGGGTTCAGTTTTGTAGAAGTTTTATCTGCCTGTCCTCCCAATTGGCATCTCTCCCCGGTCAAGTGTCTAAAGAGGATAGGAGAGGATATAGTCTCTGAGTTTCCCCTGGGCGAATTCAAGAACGAGGATAGCACAGAAAGGTTGTCCAAATCCAAGTGAGAGGAATGATTATGGAAGAAAAATCAAATTCAAGAACTGATGTTATCATGGCTGGACTTGGTGGAATGGGAGTGCTCATGGCAGGGCAGATTCTCGCTTGGGCAGCCCTTAAGAAATATGAACACGTCTCTTGGTTGCCTTCGTATGGTGTAGAAAAAAGGGGTGGGCTATGTGAGTGTATAGTGATCTTTTCCGATCAGGATATTGCATCACCTTTAATAGATCGAGCCCAAACGGTAGTAGTCTTTGATGGTTCTCAGCTTAAAACTTTTGAATCCAGAGTTCTTCCAGGTGGAATGATATTGGTCGAGAGCTCTGGCTTGGAGGAGGAGCAAGAGAGGAGAGATTATGAGTTAGTGAAGATTCCCGGATTAGAGATTGCTGTCAGTATGGGGATAAGGCAGATCAGTAACCTTATTCTACTGGGAACATACGTCAGTATAAGGGATACAATGCCTTCAGAACTCATCGAAGAAGAACTAAAGAGAAGGTTTAGAACTAAAAAAACTATACTTGAATGCAACCAAAATGCCTTCAGACGGGGTCTTGAACTGGGGCGAAACACAAAGAAGTAACACGGCGTTCACTATTCTGTAATAAGCAAATTAATAAAAGGGCAATCATGATGCAAGAAGCAAGACCTGACCCCTTTCTTGCTGTCCAAGAAGCAAGACCTGACCCCTTTCTTGCTGTCAAACCTCGTCAGAATCGGAACCGGCCGCATCGGCATTGAACAGTTAACCTCCTAAGAATATAAATTTGGTATTGAACAACTATGATACCATAATAATAACATATAGATTTGCCAACAAAGTTTAAATTTGATATTGACAGTCTCAAAATTTCCCGATATTGACAGGAAACTATTCAATATATGGTTCGCTGGCACATCATGAATACACCACAATACTCGGCGGAGGAGATGCAGCGGATACTGGATCGCGTTGACGACTTCGCCAACCAAGTGCTCAAGACGCATCTGTTGATCGAGGCTCGACTTGACGACATTCTTGCCCGTGTCTGCCGCAAGCCAGCAGCGCTCGATTCTCGTCGCTTTAGTTTCTGGTATAAGTGCCGCATTCTTGAAGCGATTTGTGGTGATCAAGAGCCCGACTTGTGGACTGCTCTGGACAAGTTCAACGCAATTCGGAATGAAATCTCCCATAGCCTCGATGCACCACGAAAGGCCAAGCTCGTTGACGAGTTTGCGGCAGCCCTTGGTGTTGTTACAGAATGCCCAGACGGGTCGAAAGACACCGACGAATTCCGACGCTCCTTCTGCGAAATCGCATTTGTAATGCTCCTGATGCGGCTAGATGCAATCGAAGAATCAGCGAACAAGACGCAGGCAACAGCCGCCACGCCTCGCAGTTGACCGTTTATGAAAACTCGAACATCATCATTGCAGGCTAGGCCCGCTTCCGGCGGCTGTGCCTGAGCTGATCGTTATGCGCAAAAAAATGAGGTGTAAAAATGACAAAATTATTAGAAAATGCCTTTCATGAAGCATCAAAACTTCCAAAAATTGAACAAAATGTTATTGGAAGATGGCTATTGGATGAAATCAAAGCCGATAAAGAATGGGACAAACTATTTGCCGAATCAGAAGACGTATTAGAGCATTTGGCACAGGAAGCTTTGATGGAGCATGAAAAAGGCAAGACAAAAAATCTGGATATAAATAAACTGTGAAATCAAAAACTACAGACAGATTTTGGAAGTGCTATCAAGCGTTGCCAGATGAAATAAAAAAGAAGGCGAGGCAAGCATATACACAATTTGAACGAGACCCGTGGTATCCAAGCCTTCATTTTAAAAGGGTTCATTCAAGCTTGCCCATATATTCTGTCCGTATCACAAAGGATTATAGAGCAGTAAGTATATTAAGAGGAGAAATGGTTATTTGGTTCTGGACAGGATCACACTCTGATTATGAGAAACTGTTGAGCCATATAAAAAGCGCATAACCAGGCGCTTGAGATGGACTGGGCAAAGCCGTGCCGTTTTTGTAGGGCATATCTTCATCGAAGTTTTATTTCCGATTGACATCAAAATTCCTCGCTGCCAGGATACCTCCCTCCTCATCCACCCTCTGGAGCAGGATCAATCCAATGATAAAGAAAGAGATTACTGCCAGTATCGCTATTCTCTGACTACCTGTCCATGCTGATATAATTCCAAATACAAGAGGACCCATGGCAGCAGAAAACTTCCCGCTTATCCCATAGAATCCAAAGAACTCAGCCTCTTTATCTCTGGGAGTTAAAAGTCCCATCATGGATCTGCTCGCTGATTGACTGGAGCCCATGGCAATCCCTGCTAACATCCCGATAACAAAGAAAACAGATTTATCTTCTACAAAATATGCCCCGATTACCACAACACACCAGATTAGAAGTGTTATTTCAATAGTCTTTTTAGGGAGGAGTTTGTCTGCAAGCCAACCAAAGAAGATAGCTCCCACGATGCCGGCAGTTTGAACCATTATATAAAATAGTATCAGTTCTGAGATATCCATGTGCAAAGTGTTCTTGGCATAAATAGTGCTGAAGTATATAACTGTCGTGACACCATCAGTATAAATAAAGTATGCCAATAGATACTTTGCCAGCTCTTTGAATTGTTTCACATGCCTGAGGGTATCCCGCAATCGTCTAAACCCCATTACGATATACCGATCATTCCTATCCCCGATTGTTTTTCCCCTTCTCTCCCTAAGGAAAAAGAATATTGGCAGGGAAAAGACCATGTAAAATACCGCAGATAGGAGAAATGTGAATCTGACATTTGGCAGATTCGATTCCTCAAACCCCCCTGATAGAAACGGTTTGCATATAATTATTGTGACAATTGCCCCCAGATATCCCAGTGCCCATCCATATCCGGATATTCGTCCGAATTTTTCCTGGGTAGTAATCTCCGGTAAGAAAGCATTGTAAAATACATTCCCACCCTCAAAACCAATATTAGCGATTATGAAGAAGATCATCCCCTCTAAGATCATTCCTTCCCTCACGAAGAAGAGCATGCCCCCGAATACAATGCACAAGAGGGCAAAGAAGATAAGGAACTTCTTCTTTGCCTGGGCCTGGTCAGCAATGGCACCTAAAACAGGTGAAAGAAGGGCGACCACAACCATTGATATAGAGCCATTGAGCCCCCACAGGAAATCAGCCTTATTTTCCAGCCCTTTAGCAACTATATCCCTGAAATACACAGAATAGACAAAGGTAACGATCATTACTGTAAAGGAGGTATTGGCAAAGTCATACAGCATCCAGGAAAACAGCTCTAGTCTGGTGGACCTTTTAAAGCTCATAGTTTCTTCCTTGTCCCCTTGAATCTATTTTCATCGACCAACTCTTTAGGAGATGGTTACTACTCAGGTAGGCACAGAGGAACAGAGCACCAAAGGCACAAGTTTTCTAGCCTATTAGCCTATAGGCTACAGGCTATTAGCCTGTTTTTTGTGCCTATGTGCCTTTGCCACTTTGTGCCTGAGTAGTTACGGTAGGTAAATCTTATTCGAATATTAGATTTTAATGAAATAATTGGCAAGTCAAATATTTTTTCAAAGATTTTTTCCTTGACAAAGAAGGGGTGGCGCATTATTATTGCAATAGATTCTCAATAATAATTGTACTTGTGTTGAGGTATCTATGAACGAAATAGAGGTTTTCAGGAAATATGTGAAGGAAAGTGGGCTTCGGAATACGCCTGAAAGAGAGGTAATCATCGAAGAGATATTCTTAACCCATGACCACTTCGATGTGGATACCCTCTATCTTTGTTTAAAGAACAAGAAGTGTAGTATATCAAAGGCATCTATATATAGAACAATCCCTCTGCTCATCGAAAGCGGTTTGATCAAGGAAGTCTTCTTTGAAGATGGCCATATGCACTATGAACACGTGTTAGGACATGAGCATCACTGTCACTTTCGATGTCTTGGCTGCGGAAAAATCATTGAGTTCAAGGAGGATGAAGTCATGGATATTGAGAAGAAATGCTCAGAAAGTTACGGGTTTGAAGTGACAGGGCATAAGCTGGAACTTTTTGGATACTGTAGGGAGTGTCTAAAGAAGGAAGGAAAGGATCGCAAAGTTTCAACTATAGATGGAGTAGATATAGACTAGAAATTAAACATTTGGAGATAATCAGTGAAATTCCTTTCAGCGATAGGAAAAAGGAAAACAACACCTCAGTGCCACGGGCCGGCAGGGGAAGATATAGAGGGTTTGCAAAAGATAGTAATAGTCGGGAATCCCAATGTGGGTAAAAGCCTTTTGTTCAATAGGCTGACGGGAATGTACGTCACGGTATCAAACTATCCCGGAACCACGGTAACAGTTGATAAAGGCAGTTGTAAGATAAATGGCAGAGATTTCGGCGTAATTGACTTGCCTGGCATGTATTCTTTGATTCCCATTACTGAGGAAGAACGTGTTGCTAAATTGATGCTTCTGGAAGAAAGACCGAAGACGGTACTTCATGTGATTGATGCCAAGAATCTGGAGCGGATGCTGCCCCTGACACTTCAGTTAATCGAGGCAGGTCTTCCGGTTATACTCGTAATAAATATGATGGATGAAGCAGAAGGATTAGGGATAAGTATAGATTTTAATGACTTGGAAGGCAAACTTGGCATACCCGTCGTTCCTATAATTGCTACTGCCGGTAAGGGTATTGATCAACTCATTGGAAAGATCGATCAATATGTTCCTGTTTTGGATAAATTCCAAACCAGTTATCAAAAGGGTATAGAATCCTCGATAAAAGAAATTGAATCCTTCCTTAAGAACAGCTATCCAATTTCAAAACGATCTGTTTCTCTATTGCTTTTGCAAGAAGACGAGGATATGCAACGTTTAATTAAGCAAAAGGAAAGCAAGGATTATGACCAGATCGACGGGATTGTAAAGAGAACGAGTCGCAAGTACGGTTATCCTTTGAATTATATCATAAAAATTAGATTACAAAATGAGGTCAGGAAGATAACCTCGTCATCTTTAGTCGCCGTACCTCTGAAAATAGGCAGTTTCAAAGAGAGACTTAGCAGGGTAATGATAAATCCAATAACCGGAATACCCATCTTGATCGCTATATTGTATTTGGGGCTTTATCAGTTTGTAGGGGTTTTGGGTGCAGGCAAACTTGTTAATCTGATTGAGGGGACAATCTTTGGTGAGAAAATCAATCCTGTAATAACCAAGTTTGTTATGGGCAATGTCCCCTATAGGCCGATCCAAGATTTAGTAGTGGGTGAATACGGTATCATCACCTTAGGCATAACGTATGCCGTGGCTATAATACTTCCCATTGTCGGGACATTTTTCCTTGTGTTTTCTGTTATTGAGGATAGTGGATACCTTCCCCGATTATCTATGCTGGTAGATAGGGTTTTCAAGAAGATTGGTCTGAGTGGAAGGGCGGTTATACCTATGGTGCTGGGGTTAGGTTGCAGCACTATGGCGACAATGGTAACCAGGACACAAGAGACTAAACGTGAGCGGGTAATTTCCACATTGCTGCTGGCTTTGGCTGTGCCATGTTCAGCACAGTTAGGGGTCATTTTTGCCATTTTAGCAGGTCATCCACTGGCATTATTTATATGGTTTGTGGTAGTATTGCTTAATTTTATTCTGATTGGTTTTTTGGCGGCGAGGATATTGCCAGGCGAAAAACCCAGTTTTTATATGGAGCTGCCCCCTCTTCGATTACCCAAGATTTCAAATATCTTGGTAAAGACTTACTCAAGGATGATATGGTATTTCAAAGAGGTTTTCCCTCTTTTTATTATAGTGAGTGTCCTGATCTGGATTTTTCAGCTAACAGGAATCTTACGTGTGATAACAAATGGTTTAGGGCCGGTTGTAAACCTTATTGGTTTGCCAGGCGAAACCGCAAGGGTGTTTCTCTTTGGATTCTTTAGGCGCGATTATGGTGCAGCGGGATTGTACAGTATGCAAAATTCCCTTACGGGGATGCAGCTTACTGTGGCAGCAGTAATATTAACGCTTTTTGTGCCATGCGTTGCCCAATTTATGATGATGATAAAAGAGAGGGGTATGAAGACGGCAGTTCTGATCTTTGCCTTCGTCTTCTTTTTCGCATTTGGGGTCGGTTTTGTTCTGAATCAGGTTCTTGTTGCCTTGGGTCTACAATTATGAAATGCGTATTTTGTGGATATGAATTTAGCGAGACGGAAGGAACCGAGGGTTGCAAAGGATGCCCAATGGCTAAATGTGACATGATAAAATGCCCAAATTGTGGATATGAAACCTTTCCTGAGCCAAAGTTGGTAAAATTCTTTAAAAGGTGGTTAAAAAGTCATGGTAACTAATGCCGGTCAAGAGATACTAGAAAAATTGTGGATTAATACTGTTGAGGGAGAAGATGAGTTTGTTGAGTTAAAGAAACTCGGCAGAGAGAGCACTATCAATACATTGGCAAAGTCAGAGCATGTCGTAATCTCAGATAACAGGGTGAAATTAACACCGAAAGGCAATCGAGAAGCTAAAAAAGTAATAAGAAGACACAGGCTTGCAGAAAGGTTGCTTCACGATGTCTTGGATGTGGGCGTAGATGACATGGAGAGCGCTGCGTGTAAATTCGAGCATATTATATCTGAGGATGTTGAAGAGAGTATATGCACATTATTAGGGCACCCAAGGGAATGTCCACATGGTAAGCCGATACCGCCCATCAGATGTTGCAAAGAAGGAAAGGAAATTGCCGAAAAGATTGTAACGTCACTTTCAAAATTAAGAAAGGGACAACAGGGGAAAATAGTTTATATTCTGACCAAGAACCACAAAAATCTACAGAAACTTTTGGCAATGGGGATACTGCCCGGTGTGCCTGTCGAGGTAATACAGACATACCCTTCGTATGTGTTCCAGGCTGGACAAACACAGATTGCGGTAGATAATGAGATAGCCGATGATATATTTGTTCGTTTTGTGTGAAGGGTGCAGTGCAACGCCTTTTTACTAAGCCATCAAAGATGAAGCTACTAAAGATAACGGCCTCTCATTCGCTTTGTAAAACGAGTATGCGGTCACTTTACAATAATGTCTAATCACGATGAAAATTTTGCTCCTCAAGAGAAGCTTTTAAGGACAAAACCAAGCCCGATCTAAAGTTCTTTCATATTGTTTCCAGAGGGTTAGCTCGGTATGCTCCTGATTCATGGTTCACAAATAGCCGTGAGCATCCACAACAATGGGCTTTAGCCCATTGCTCCTTTACACTTTGCTTAAGACAAACAACTGAAGCTCTCTGTTGTAACCGAATGAGAGAATCGGTCACCTGTCCCTTCCTTCCACTATTTTGATCTCCTCCGGCGTGAAGCCATAGAGTTGATAAACCATTTGGTCAATCTTCCTCTCCCATGCTGGAGCCAGCAATTACCCGCCCGGCATCTCGGTCTCCCTGGCAAAAGGTCATAAGACAGTTAGCTCGGTCCGACCTCGGTTCAAAGAACAGACATCAGTCAAACAGAAACCCCTTCATATTCCATGATATATGGGTTTCTTTGTTTTTCATGGATGCTTAATATAACTCATTTCGTATTCAATACCAATTCGTGAAAGGTCTTTACCCATTCCTTCCAAGTGCGATCAAAATCCGGGAGATATTTCAGCATTGGCCCTAATCTATTGATCCATGCGTTTTCGTTCCATTCCCTCAGCGTTTCCGAAGTCAGTCCCTTAATATCGGGCTCCATGTCTCGAACACTGCATTTTCTCTCGAAAAAAGGTTTAAGTTCCCGCCATGAAAAACTCTCTCCCGATTTGCACAGGATATACCAGAGATCATATAAGTCTCTCGGGCGTGGCCACTTCTTCTGCTGCTGCAGTAGTGATCTCAGTTTTTCCGCGACGATTTCTTTTTTGGAGTAGGCGGCAATCTTGAATGCAGAAAGGTCGGAATACCTCGGCTCAACTAAGCGATCAACCACTTTATCGAGGACAGGCTCATCAAAGGTCAAATGCACTTTCACCTGTGGTAACCCCTGCCGTCGCGCCCCGCCACGATTGTACTCTATGGGAATCTCGACCTGAAAATCGCCCTGCGCATTCAAAGGCTCGCATATGGACAAGTGAATGCCGGATTCATTCAAAACCCATGGGGCAACCGTATCGAGCAGTCTGAGCGATGCCTCAAGCTTATCTACGTCTGGCCTGCAACTGAAGTCTATGTCCTCAGAGAACCGATAACCCTTATAATAACAGTGTCTCAGACATGTCCCGCCTTTGAAAACCCAGCCGTGCTCTGCTGCTCCTGAACGCGCCAATCCTGACAGAAGCCATAGGATAACATAGTCTTTTTCAATCTGATCAAAGCGCAACCCTTCCTGTCCTGCCACGCTATGGAGTTCAGCTGTCGCAATCATGATTGTATCTCTGTGTTTACCAGAAGGCCCCACCGCCTATTGTATTTCCCGCGCTTCGGCATGGTCGGGTCAAGCGGGGAAAAACCTGGAGCAAGCGGTATCGCTGTGCGAAACTCTTCGATGTCTCCAAGCTCCAGCATTTCCATCATGAACCCGAGACGTTTTGCAACAGCAGAGTTGCCGATTTTGGCGGTGTAGCACGTGAGCTTTTTCTCATCCAGCACCTTCCAGGAGGTCTTCAATGCCTTTGCGATCTCATTCGCTCCGCCTACGTATTGCGGGAGGTCCAGTCCGTCGATGATCGTCTTCTCCCTGTCTGTGATACTGAAGGGAATCTCGTTTACCCAGTCCTTGATAACGCCGAAAACCTTGTCCGGTTTAAGCGACACTATCCTGTAATTTACTCCCAGTACATCTCCAGGCTGACGGCGCACTGGATGGTCGGTAGCCACAAAGACGGTGCGTGGAAGCTGTTCCGTCATGCCGTAATAGTTGAGCGCCGACCAGTAAGCAATCACTGCCGGAGAGACCAATTCCATAGCAACGACAAATTCATGCAACTGCGGTGAACGGCCTTCCCCGGAAGAGAGAGGAACAACTGCAAACCGCCCTCGGCGGATGCGTCTTATCCAACCTTTACTTTGAAGTCGCTCAAGAAACTGAGGCGTCGGGTCGTCCTTAGTATGCCCCAATACCTGGCGGGCAAAGGCAAGGGTGAAGGTGGGATGAGTCCCCGCCTTGGCAAGAAATGCGGCCTCTATCTTCCCCAACTGTTTTCTTGTTATATTTCGATCGTCATTCATACTCTCTACAGCCTATCTATGTCACATAGACTATAACATTTTGCTGATATGTCAAGAGATTTCCGGCAAGTTCTTGGCCTTGTTGCTCATAAGCCTGAGACCTCCGTGTTCCAGCTAAGGGTATATACTTTATCATCATCAGCAATTACCTTAAAGAAATCCTTCTCCGGTTCCGCCCACCTGCTTATGATATCCTTGATTTCAAGCCTATTGTCATCAATGGTAAAAGACAACGGCCTTTCATTCGCTTTATAACCCTCTGCGAAATTCCGGCCGTAACATGTCAGAATCTTTTCTTGATAATAAAGCTTTGAGCTGATTGAGCACTTTATCCTTATCTTTAGGCATGGTGCCGCGGATAGCATAATAATTTGAGGCATGCATGGAGCTAAAAAAGCAGTTGGAGAAGGTTGAATTTTCTATAATCGTTTTTAACTCCCACAGAGAATCAAAAGGAGTGATCATTTCGAACTCACCGAGTTTCCATTCTTTATCAAGCCCTGTTTCGGGAACTAAGGTTAAGGTCAAAGCTCCGGCATAATCAGGATCCATCTCTGTCAGAATTCTTGATGTTTCCAGCACGTGCCTTTCACTGTCTTTGACTCCGCCAAGCCCTAGTATAACTGTAACCGACAGGAGAATGCCCGATTCCTTAACTTTTTTTGCGGCCTCAACAATCTGATTATGATCGGCGTTTTTTTGTATCTTCTGCAACACCTCATCGTCGCCGCTTTCCACACCCATGTAAAGGATTCCAAGCTTCTGTTCCTTTAGCGTCTTAAGTTCTTTCAGACTTCGTCTCAGAATGTCACGAGGTGTGGCATAACTCGCAATGCGTTCAATGGCAGGGAATTTTTGATTGAGATACTGCAACGCCTCAATCAGCTTGGGATATGGATAGACCAGGGCATCTCCATCTTGGAGAAATACTTTCTTACCGTTCCAGCTACGGAGAATTAGGTATACGATATCTGGTTGCCCCGCTACCCACATACGCTGATTCGCGTACAGCGACATGGCGTCGATTTCCTGTTTGACCTCATCGAGTTCGCGAATGCCGAGCTTTGAAAAGGAGTAAGCACAGAAAGAACATGTATTATTTGAGCATCCTGATGTTAAGGGTAGAAAGTAACTGGCATGTTCACTTGGGGGTCTTATTATCTCTGGTCTGACAAATGACATATCTTAATCCAGTAAAGTTCAGGTGCCGGCTATTCTTTCCGGGTAGAAAACTTGAAGAATGAGTAAAGAGGACAAGACCCTATCAAACTGGTCACTACGAAAATCAGAGCGAATACCCCCAAAATTAGCGCTACTAACCCTGAAATTACCCCTGTCAGATACAGGATTAGTACTGCAATTGCCAATACTAACCTTACGACCCGATCAACCATTCCCATATTCTTTTTCATTTCACTCCTCCCTTTAATAGATATCTTCTTGTTGTGTCGACATTTTTAAATTTTGGGAAACCGGCTAAATACATACAACAATGGGCTTTAGCCCATTGCTTCCCTTCGCTTCAGACAGACAGTTGAAGCAGCGGATTGCCCTTTACAAAATCTTTTCAATAAGCCACAGATCCGATTGCCGATTCCAGCTAAGGGTATATGCTTTATCGTCATCAGCAATTACCTTAAAGAAATCCTTCTCCGGTTCCGCCCACCTGCTTATGATATCCCGAACTTCAAGCATATTGTCATCAATGGTAAAAGATAAAGGTCTCTCATTCGCTTTATAACCTGAGTATGCGGTCACTTTACAATAATGTCTAATCACGATGAAAAATTTGATCCTCAAGAGAAGCTTTTGAGGCCAAAATCAAGCCCGATTTAAAGTTCTTTCATGCTATTTCTAGTTAGAGAGTTAGCTCGGTTCAGCCGCTAGCGGATATCTCAGCAGCCTCAAATTCTATTTTTCGCGTCTGGGTCACTCGCTTTGAGGCATCCAGAATTTCAAGTGAAACCAGATCACCTTCGTGATCATAATCCAGGATCACACCCGGTTTATCCTCATCGCTTTCGGCGACCGTGCTTTCTTCCTTAAATATTACTGTAAGTGTGTCCGTTACTGGATCATAGGAAACTTTCATGGCTCATCCCTCCAATATTTTTCGATCTTGCCTGTTTTGTAAGCCGTCACAACCTCAGCCGGTTCGCG
>JBAZOX010000016.1:0-18428 GCA_041648535.1 Desulfobacteria bacterium
TTCTATTCCAATCCCTTTTAGTTTGGGTACGATTGGTGGGGGGATGATCCCGCCAACAATGATCTGGATATCCCGGATTGATCTCTCCTTGAGCAACTCTACCAATCTCGGCACAAGAATTTCAGGAGCACCATCCATAATTCGGTAGCCTATAAAGTCCACATCCTCCTGAACGGCAGATTTCACTATCTGAGGGGGAATCTGGAACCCCCCCAGTATTACCTCTATACCTGCCTCCCTCAACCCCTTTCCAACCACATAGTAACCGGTAGCGTGACCCGGACTGTCAGAAACCAGCAACACCCTGATCTTTTTATTGCTCTCCAATCTCCACCTCCAAGTTTAGGCTATAGACTATTAGCCTGTAGACTGTAGTAGCCTAATAGGCTGTAGGCTGAAGGCTGAAGTAGGCTAATAGTCTATAGCCTATCCGCCTACAGGCTAACCGCCTTCAGTCTATCTACCTGAGGTGCTACATCCCGAAGTAACATCCCCACACATGGCCTAGATTTGCCGGGCCATAAATCTTTTCTCTTATCTCAACAATCTCTCCGATGCTCAGATATGCCTTAACAGCCTCTACCATAGGCTCTATTATATTTATTCTATTCCTGTACGCATCTTCCAGTAGCTTCTTCGCTTTCTCCGCTTTCCCAGGGTCTCTTTTCTTCTTAACTCTATTGAGCCTTTCTATCTGTTTGTCTCTCCAGACAGGATCGTATCCCAGAATGTCCGTATTGCCGAGGTCAATCCCCTCCTCATCTTCTCTCATAACAAATCTGTTAACACCCACCATAGCCCTTTCGTTATTATCTATGGCCTTTTGCCTGAGATATCCGGACTCTTTGCCCTGATCAACAATATACTGGTAGGCCTTCCGGGGCTGCATATCCTCTAATTCTTTCAGTATCTCTACTGCCTTTTGTTCAAGTTGATTGGTAAGAGACTCTATGCAATATGAACCCCCTAAAGGATCGATAACGTTTGCCACACCGCTTTCATGGCCGATTATCTGTTGGGTACGCAGTGATAAAGTAGCCGAAGCCCTGGTTGGTATGGCTAATGCCTCGTCAAAGGAGTTTACGGACATTGACTGAGCGCCCCCCAACACAGCGGCAAGGGCGTGGATGGCAGAGCGGATTACGTTATTAAGGGGCTGCTGGGCTGTCAGGTTAATTGCTGTGGTCTGGGTGTGGAATCGCATAAGCCATGATCTGGGATCCCTGGCCTTGAACTTTTCTTTAACAGTCCTTGCCCACAACCTGCGCATCGCGCGGAATTTGGCTACCTCTTCCAGGAAGTCATTCTCAGAGCTGAGAAAGAAGGATATCCTGGGGGCAACTTCGTCAACATCTATATTCCTTGCCATTACGGATTGCAGGGTAAAGCCTCCCATATAGACTCCAAAGGCAATTTCCTCAGGGGCAGATATGCCCTCATCCCTGATATTCCTCACAGAGATACTGGCGTGGTTCCATCGCGGCAGATTCTTTGTGCAATACTCACTGATATCCACCGACCCATTCCCCCTCATTTGCGGACCCTCACCAAATGGGAAAACACAGTTCTGAATGGTTCCAGACAGATTCTTGAAATCTACACCCTGCCTTTCGGCCTCTGCCAGAATCATGGCAAAGACAGGGATGGAAAAGCCAATCTGGTTGATACTGATCTTAGACATGTCTATCCCGTCAAACAGGGTTTCAATATCTGCCAGGGTATCAATCCACAGCCCGCCCTTTCCCAGAATACCAAAGCTCCGTTCGTCACCGGACTCATAGGGCTGGTAGCCCATTCCGCAGACACTGAATCCGATCTGCCCTTGTTTAAATAGATACTTCAGCCTCTCGTTGGTCTCCTCAGCAGTCCCCAATCCTACCACCTGTCTTATAGTCCATTCTTTTGTCCTATAACCTGTTGGAGTGACCCCCCTGGTAAAGGGATACGAACCGGGGGAAGAAATATCTTCAACATAGTTATTGTCTTTAATATCAAGGGGTGTGTAAATCGGTTTTAAGGGGAGCCCTGAAAGGGTTTTTGTCTCTTTCTCTTCTGTTGAAAATTTTTTTAATGCTCTTTTAACATTGGCTTCATATTCCTTATTCAATTGCTCAATCTCTTTCAATATCTCTTCTTTAAACAATTTCTTCCTCCAGAGTAACTATAGTGAATGTCATTTGTCAATAGTCATTTGTCACTGGTAAAAGCGATCAATTTTCCACACTTAACCAATGACCGATGACTAATGACCAGTGACGTTGCCTATACTCAGGTTCCTAATCCATCAATCCCGGCAGCCACAATGCAAGTTCAGGGAAAACAACAAACAATGTCAGAGCGGCAAACTCCAAGAGCACGTAGGGCATAGTCCCAGCTATGATTTCCTCCATCGTCACGTTATCGGCAATAGACTTCATGGTATATAGATTTAGACCAACAGGCGGGGTAATAACGGCCATTTCCAGGTTCATCACCAGTATGATACCATACCATAAAGGATCATAGCCCAGAGCAATTACTGTAGGGAGAAAGATAGGGGTGGTTACCAATACTATTGATGCCCCATCAATGAAACAACCCATAAATACCAGGATCACCATGAAGAACATAATGACAAGGAAGGGGGATAGACCCAGTGAAACAGAGAATTCTGCCAACCGATCAGGTACCCTGGTATAAAGCAAAAACTGCCCAAAGGCAAAGGCGCATGCAGCAATGAGTATAACGGCGCCCACAATTCGGGCGGTGTTACCAAATATCTTTTTAAGAGCCTCCCGGTTCAGAGACCTGTATACGAAAGCCCCTATCAGAAGGGCAACTGCGGCCCCAATAGCCCCTGCTTCAGTTGGCGTACAGATACCGGTATAGATGCTGACCATTACCGCAACGATGAGTACAAGCGCCGTCCATAACCTCTTAAGAGATGAAAATTTCTCCCTCCACGTTATCCTCTCCTCACTCCTAACAGCAAGGGCAGGGTTTCTAAACGCCTTAACAAAAACGTAACCTGCCATTACCAGAGCAAGAAACACCCCCGGTACTATTCCACCAATAAAGAGTTTTCCTACCGATACCCCGGATACCGCGCCATAAAGGATGAACGGCAGACTGGGGGGGATAAGCATTGCCAGAGCGCCAGCGGCTGTAATTGACCCTACGGCAAGTTTCTTATCATAGCCGTGCCTTAACATCTCTGGTAGAGCCATCACACCAATAACGGCAACCCCTATTATGCTTACCCCACACATAGCCCCGAATACGGCGCAGGCAAATATACTTGCAATGGCAAGCCCACCGGGGAGGCGGTAAAACCATTTGTGTAATGCAAAATACAAATCTCTGCCAATTCCTGTCTGAGCGATTGTTTCTCCCATTATGATATAGAGGGGAGCAGCTACCAAAACAGGATTGTTAAGCTGAGACATGATTGATAATGGCACCTGGGTTAAGCCTATAACCCCCCGGCTCAAGAAGATGCCAACAGCGCCTGCAATCCCCAGGCTTGCAAAAATGGGACACTTGAACGCTATCAAAACAAAAATAATCAGAAATGTTATTGTTATAATCAATTCAGGACCCATCTTTACCTCCGTTTTTCGTCTCAATGATGTGTAGCAAGTACTCCAGGCCGAGTAACAGAGAACCCAGTGGGATGACTATATAAATAACCCACAAAGGCATGCGAAATTCACCGGCCATGTACATACCATATTTATATGTTGAGAGAGTGGCCTTACCGCCCATCCAGACAAGGACTGCACAAAACAGGATGATCAGCACAGAAACAAACACATCAACGCGTCTCTGGGTCCTTTTCGACAGACGGTTCGTCAATATACTCATGTCAATATGCTGCCCCCTTCTAACCAACTCGGCAGCACAAACAAACCCCATATATACCAATAAAACGGCATTCAGTTCGATAGCCCAACTCGTTGGTTTCGCAAAAAGATATCTCATTATCACGTCATAGCAGGTTGTAACCAGCATGACTGATGCCGCCGCCCATCCAAAGTAGAAAAAGCCCCTGGAAATCGAATGAATTCCAGTACCTATCTTCATAGTTACTGATGACATCTGTACCTCCTTTCTTTAGGCTGTAGACTGTAGGCTATTAGCCTGTAGGAGCCTAATAGCCTCCTAACAGTCTACAGCCTAATAGCCTACAGGCTGTTAGGCTGAACTACTCAGTAGCCAGCTTTATTGCCTTTTCACCAACCCCGGGGGGGAGCAGGCCTTTCCACCAATCCCATACCGGCATGAGTCTCTTCTTGAACTCCTCTTGCTCTTCCTTTGTAAGCACAATCTCCTTTACCCCGGCTTTCCTTATCACTGGCCAGGTTTCCTTGTTCCAATATGGCACTGCATAGTCAAGTACCCCTTTCCCATAGCCCTTACCTGCCTCTATAAACAGCTTCTGGATATCAGGGGGCAAACTCTGCCACTTGTCCAGGCGCATATAAATCTGTGCACTATAGGAGGCATATGAGGCAAAAGAGGCTTTAGTAACGTATCCTATCGTGTCCTGGAGACTTCTTGATGTAATGGTTGTCTCAGTACACATGGCGCCATCAACCGTCCCCCTCTTGAGCGCCTCATAGAGTTCTGCCGAAGAGGTCGTAGTAGATGCACCACCAAGAGCCTTAATCACCTCCGCCTCAACACGCCCTGCGGTTCTTATCCTGAGCCCTTTCAAATCATCAGGTTTTCTGATAGGTTTATCCTTCGTCCATATGTATTCACGAAGAATCGGCCAGGTGGCCACCATAAAGAGATTTTTCTTGGCCAGTTCCTGATTCATGAGTTTATAGAGGGGAGACCCTATCTTCAGCTTTTCATAAGAAGTCTCTATGTCTTTAAACAAGAATGGGAGTTCTGTAATCCCCAGTATGGGATAGGTACCCATAATGGCGGCATCGACATGAAGAATAATATCTGCAGTTCCCTGCATCAGACCCGGTATCGTCTCTTCTGACTTGAGCAGTGTTCCTGAGTGAAAATGCTCAATATGCACCTTGCCCTTTCCATGCTCATTAATATAATCAGGAAATCCCTTTATAACGGGGAAGAGATCCTTATAAGAGGGTGGTAAGTAGTGGGCATAAATGAGTTTTAACTCCTTAGCCATTGCAGGCTGCTGACCTATGGTAATTAATGTGCCAAACACAAAGAAAAAAACTAAAAACACAAAACCTAACTTTTTCATTTTTGGTACCTCCTTTTTTGTAACTATTCAGGCACAAAGAGACAAAGGCACATAGGCACAAAGTTGCAGGAAAACGATCGGAATGCAGGACACAACCTGTCCAAATACCGCTTTGTAAACCCAGCACTTTTGAAAAAGTGCTGGGTAAACATCTTATAGGAACTTAAGCAACTCATTCTCTTCAGATCTCTCGACTTTGTGCCTTTGGTGCTCTGTGCCTTTGTCCCTCAAGCTAATGTCTACTCAGTTGCCAGCTTTATTGCCTTTTCACCAACCCCCGGAGGAAGCTGATCTTTCCACCAATCCCACACAGGCTTTGCCGTTTCCCTGAATTTTGCCCTTTCTTCCCGGGTAAGCTCAGTCTCTTTCAAACCGGCTTTCTTTATTACCGGCCACGTTTCTTTGTTCCAAACGGGTACTGCATATTCAAAGATCTGTTTCTCATAGAGCTTCGCAGACTCTATCAATAGCTTACGAATGTCAGATGGCAGACCCTTCCATTTATCGAGCGGCATATAAATCTCCTCACTATATGCTGCAAAATAACCTTTGGTGTAATATTTCAATACTTCTTGAAGACCCCGTGCTGCAACAGTCCCCCAATAACACATAGCCCCATCGACCGTTCCCCTCTGGAGCGCCTCATAGAGTTCTGCCGAAGGCGTAGTGGTAGACGCCCCACCCATAGCCTTGATCACCATTGCCTCTACACGCCCAGCGGTCCTTATCCTAAGCCCCTTTAAATCCTCAGGTTTTCTTACAGGCTTATTGGTCGTCCATATATACTGTGGAAGTGCCGGCAAAGTGGCCAGCATAAATATATTTTTCTTGGCCAGCTCTTGATTAATGAGTTCATACAGAGGCGACCCTATCCTCAACTTTTTGTAGGCATCTTCCATGCTTTCGTATAGAAAAGGGAGTTCTATAATGCCAAGGATGGGGTGCGTACCCATTATGTAAGAATCTGTATGAAAAATCATATCAGATGTCCCCTGCATCAATCCTGGCAACAACTCTTCCGCCTTGAGCAGTGTTCCCGAATGATAATACTCGAGGCGCACTTTGCCTTTTCCGTGTTCATTAACATAATCGGCAAATATCTTTGTAGGGGTAAATAGATCCTTATAACTGGGTGGTATGTAACTTGCGATAATAAGTTTCATCTCTTTCGCCATTGCAGGCTGCTGACCTATGGTAATCAATGTGCCGCAAATAAAGAGTAAAACCAATAAAACAAAACCTGTCTTTTTCCAGAACATTTTTGGTACCTCCTTTTTTTGTAATTAGTTAGCCTGTTAGACTGTAGACTATTAGACTGTAGTAGCTTAATAGCCTCCTAACAGTCTACAGCCTAATAGCCTACAGGCTGTTAGTCTGAACTACTCAGTTGCCAGCTTTATAGCCTTTTCACCAACCCCAGGAGGCAATAAGCCCTTCCACCAATCCCAAACTGGTAAGATACTCTTCTTAAATTCCTGTTGTTCTTCCTTTGTAAACACAATCTCCTTTACCCCGGCTTTCCTTATCGTTGGCCAGATTTTCGTATTCCAGAATGGCACTGAATACTCAAGGAAGCCTTTTGCGGAGTTCTTCCCTGCATCTAAAAACAGCTTCTTGATGTCAGGGGACAAACTCTCCCATTTATCCCGGCGCATATAAATCTGCCCACTGTATGCCGCCAAAGGTGGGGTCACATATTTTACCTCATCCTGAAGACCTCGTGATACAATGGTTGTCTCACTACATAAGGCACCATCAACCGTTCCTCTCTTGACTGCCTCATAGAGTTCTGCTGAAGAGGTCGTAGTAGGTGCAGCCCCGAGAGCTTTGATCGTCGCTGCTTCCACACGGCCTGCAACCCTTATCCTGAGTCCCTTTAGGTCATCGGGTTTTCTGATAGGTTTCTTTGTCCATATGTATTGAAAGAGAACCGGCCAGGTGCCTATTGCAATAAGATCCTTTTTAGCCAACTCCTGATTTATGAGTTGATACAAGGGGGAACCTATCTTCAGCCTTTCATGAGATGTTCCCACGTCTGGATATAAGAGCGGGAGTTCGGTTATTCCCAGTATGGGATAGGTGCCCATTATGGCTGAATCCAACTGAAGGATAATATCTGCTGTCCCCTGCATCAGACCCGGTATCAACTCTTCTGACTTGAGCAGGGTTCCTGAGTGAAAATGCTCAATATGCACCTTGCCCTTTCCATGCTCGTTGATATAATCAGGGAATCCCTGTATAGGAGGAAAGAGATCCTTATAGGCGGGGGGTATATAGTGTGCAAAAATGAATTTTAACTCCTTAGCCATTACTGGCTGCTGACCCACGGTAATTAATGTGCCGCAAATAAATAGTAAAACCAATAACACAAAACCTATCTTTTTCATTTTTGGTACCTCCTTTTTTTGTAATTAGTTAGCCTGTTAGCCTGTAGACTATTAGACTGTAGTAGCTTAATAGCCTCCTAACAGTCTACAGCCTAATAGCCTACAGGCTGTTAGTCTGAACTAATCAGTAGCCAGCTTTATTGCCTTTTCACCAACCCCGGGAGGCAATAAACCCTTCCACCAGTCCCATACGGGTTTAATCCTCTCTTTAAACATCTTTTGCTCATTAGGGGTAGGCACAATGATCTCTATCCCTGCTTTTTTGATCAGAGGCCAGTAGTTCTTCTCATGATATGGTATTACATATTCTATGGATTGCTTTTCTAAAGACTTTGACGCTTCTAATATAAGCTTACGGACATCTGGCGGTAAACTATTCCACTTATCCAGCCGGATATACAGTTGTTCTCCATAAGCGGCGAAGTAACCTTTGTTTACATATTTCAACTTTTCCTGAAGGCTTCTCGCCGGGATAGTCCCCAAGTAGCACATAACCCCGTCGACAGTCCCTCTTGCCAGTGCTTCATAGACTTCTGCTGAGGACATTGTGGTAGATGCACCACCAAGGGTTTTAATCACCATTGCTTCTATACGCCCTGCAATTCTTATCCTGAGTCCCTTTAAGTCATCGGGTTTTCTTATGGGCCGGGTATTTGTCCATATATGCTCAGGTGGAAGAGTGATTCCGGCAGTTATCATAAAAATATTCTTCTTGGCCAGCTCTTCATTGATGAGTTTATAGAGAGGGGACCCAATGGCTGTATTTTTAACCTTCGACTCAAGATCATCATATAAGAAGGGCAGTTCAAGAATTCCAAGGATTGGGAGTGTACCCATAATATAGGAATCTGTATGAAAGATCATGTCTGCTGTTCCCTGCATCAACCCCGGCAACAACTCTTCCGCCTTTAGCAATGTTCCTGAGTGATAAAAATCGATGTTCACCTTGCCTTTTCCGTGTTCATTAATATAATCAATAAAATGCTGTAAGGGTTGCCATGCATCCTTGTAGGCAGGCGGTGCATAGGTGGCAGTAATCAACTTTAATTCTTTGGCCAAAGCCGGCTGCTGACCTATGGTAATCAATGTACCGCAAATAAAGAATAAAATCAAAAACGCGAGGCCTAACTTTTTCCAAGACATTGGTTATCTCCTTTTTTAATAGTGTTATTTGCTTTAATGGGGATTAACTCCTAAATCCGACAATTTTTCTCCTACGTCATCCGTTCTACCTCCTTTTTAAGTGATTCAGGAATTAAACGCTCAGTGGGCAGGTCTGACCCATCCAGAAATTGCTACAAAACGTTCCTTTCCCACATCGGCCTTGTAAAACTTACCAGAATCATTTGCCTTTCGACGATCGGGTCCATAGCTTATTGGCGCTGTAAGACCACCGGTGTCAAAGTCCCTTATCTTTTCCAATCCTGTAACCAGGGTTTCATGGTTCAAGTCTTTGCCAGCCCTTTTAGCGCCCTCAGTAAAAATCAAGGCCCCAAGCCAACCCTTGGTGTAATACCTGTTAGATCCAAACTCCTCAGCATACTTCGGTTCTTTTGATACCGGGTGGTATCGTAACGTTATCTCTTTCATCCTTGCTACACCGGGTGCATCATCATACCACGACGCACAGGTACTCACCCCGTACTGATTCTCTGCCGCCTTCCCTGCTATTCTCACAGTGTCCTCTCCCATTAAATGAAAAGAAGACATAACAGCAGGAGAATAACCGAACTTTCTGGCATCTTTTAACAGTGCGAATGTCCCTCTCCCGGCCGTCATTGAAACAATGTAATTGATTTTGTCCTTCTTTAGATTCATTATCTGAGAACTTGCATCTACATCTCCAAAACCGACAACCTCCTTGGTCAAGAGTTTCAGTCCATAGTGCTTA
Source organism: Desulfobacteria bacterium (assembly GCA_041648535.1). Classification (GTDB taxonomy): domain Bacteria; phylum Desulfobacterota; class UBA8473; order UBA8473; family UBA8473; genus UBA8473. The sequence goes on from JBAZOX010000016.1 coordinate 9,485, forward strand.
ATACTCTTTTCCAATTGCTCCAGACCGGATTTTCCTGCTTCGTTATCCGCATAAACATAAGCCAACCTCAGTTCTTCTTTCTTCACATTATTTACGATGTAATCAACAATCATTTTTATCTCATCTATATTGTCATTAGTTGGCTGAAAGCTGTATCTCTTAAACGGCCTGCTCACATGGTATGACCATGCACCGGTAACGACCGGAACCTTATCCTTTTCAATACGGTCGTAGAGAGCCTTATGCTGCCCACTTCCTCCCATGAAGAGGATAGCCAGCACCTTATCTTTGAAGACAAGTTTCTTGTAGGCAGCAACAGATGCAGGTATTGTATAGCGGTCGTCCTCCAGTATCATCTTTACATTTCTACCGTGGATACCCCCTTGCTCGTTTATGTAGCGAAAGTAGTTTTTGTACGCCTCCCAGCATGGAAGCAATAGATTGGCGACAGGACCAGACATATCAAGCACAACACCAACTTTTATGGTATCGTCCGTAACCCCCCTTACCTCTTCAGCATAAGAGGGTATGCTTCCCAAAATAATTATGATTGAAACCAACGTAATCATTCGTAAAAAAACATACCTCATTTTCACATCCTCCTTTTTTTTAAGGGTTTTCTATGTCAGCTCTTTTTCTTCACATCCTCTCAAGAAAGCTACTTCTTAAAATACTTAATAGGGTTAATGGGGATACAACTGTAATAAATCTCTAAACCTTACTAACCTTGATAGGGGTCTGCCTACACCAGGATGAAGAATGGGATAAAATGATCTGCCGGGAATTTTGGTTAAAGGGGATTTCATACGTTTGAGAGAAAAAGAGAGGAGCAACATTTCTTTATCCCAATAGAAGAAAATTATGAAGCCCAATACAATGATATAAAACATATTGTTGGATATATTGTATACCAAATGTGACAATTTATTGTCAAGTAAAAAAAGTGATTTGATTTTTCTTATGTAAAGGGTGTTGAAAATGATATTGGAGTTGAACTTACCCAACTAGCGAATGTCAGAGGCTAAGAGTAGGAAAAGACCGGAGAACAGCGAGAAGAAGGTTATGGTCAACATTCGATATTTGCAGTAATGAATCCATCTGAAATGTCGATTATTCCCTTTTCCTTCTGTTTCTCAATCTCATTTTCAATAAGAATATCCGGATCTGTCTTCAGATATAGATCGTTCATTTCGATGAACCAGATGCAATTTTTTAAGTAATTGATATATTCGTTTTTTTCGATTCTACCTTTTCTTAATATGTGAAATATTACAATCCTTGAAAGCATATGATAGGCTATCTTAAAAGGATCTTTGATAAATTCATTGATGCGTGAAAGACAGTTGTTGAAATTTGTTTCTGCATCATAAATTGGTTTTCCATGACCAGGATATATAACATCTACATCTAATTTTCTAAGTCTTTCAAGGGATTCTTTCAATAAAAATATGGCTGAACTGCCCTCCACACGAGCATTTATTATTCCAAAATCGTTTTCATGAAGGACATCTCCTGATATCAAAACTTTATTGCTTTGGTCGTACAAACTGATTCCGCCAATAGAGTGACCTGGGGTATGAATCACCTCCATTTCGATATTACCGAAATTCAGTTGATCCCCATTTTTTAAAATTATATCAACTTTATATTCCGGGACTTCATAATCGAAATAGTCAATCCATGTTGCCCTTTTGTCGCCGCGATTAACATAATATGCCTCATATTCATGCATGGCAATCTTTGCATCTGAGGAATTAATAATTTCAGCATTGGCGCCAACGTGGTCAGAATGGCAATGCGTATTTACAATCAAATCAAAATCAACTATATCGTATCCTTCCTGCTTTAACAGTTCAACAGTCTCTTTGCGACAAGAGTAGTATCCGGTATCGAAAATCACCAGTTTGTCTGAGTCGTAGATGACTGAATTGCCATTTAGCCATCCTCTTTGAATAAATTTAATACTCACGTTGAAAAATTCCTATTTCTTTTGTCATGCCGGCACTTGCAACCAGACTACTCCTTTTCCTCGTGAACCAGGGAGGCCAAAATAGTGCCTATAACACCGAGGATAGCCAGAAAAATCCACGCCATTCTGTAAGAGTCGGTTTTATCCACAATGTATCCAAATACAGGGGTGGCAATAACCATACCGAGGGCGGACATGGCTGCCCCAAAGCCAACACCTGTTGCGGCCATCTTCTTACCGGCAAGCTCAGCGAGGAAGGTTACATGAACACCGTGGATCCCGACGGAAAAACCAAAGACAGCAAATATAATATATACAAGCCAACGTGAAATGCCGGGTGAAATAAAGATTGTGAGCACGGACATCACAGCAATAAGAATACCCATTATTATCATGGTCCCCTTCCGTTTCCCACCGAAAAACCGGTCGCTTACAACACCCCAAAGGACACGGCCGCCAACCGTGCCAAACTGAGAGACCATGAGGCATGTTCCCGCTATCACCACCGGAATTGATAGGGTTTCCTTCAGGTAGAGGACCAGATACGTGCTCAGGACAACGCTCGGCACACAGTACATCACGCCCACCGCACTTTGCAGCAGGATATTTCGGTTCGTCGCGATCTGTCCCAGGTCTTTAATGGTAACCAGTGTGCTTTTAGCTGTTTCTGCTTCGGTTTCGTTTTCACGATAGAGAAGCTGGCAAAAAATGACTACCACCAGGGTTATGACGCCTATGCCGATTACCCCTCCCCTCCATCCCCACGATAGAGCTATGATGGGCAATATGGCTGCCGCCACTGCCCCCCCGAAGGATATCCCTGATTGTTTGATCCCTATAGCCGTTCCTCTCATCCTGGGTGGAAACCACTGAGTTATGGTTTTGACAGTGGTAGGGTTAATAAACTGATAACCTATTCCAGAGATGAAGACGATGAGCAATGCAGGGATGAAAGAGCGGGTTAACGCGAGACTGAGGAAGACCAGTCCCATAACCCCTGGGCCCCCTATGAGAAAAAGGCGGATACCAAATTTGTCGGTAAGCCAGCCGGCATGGGTGCCGAACAAAACCATACCCAGGTAAATTGCCGATGAGAACATTCCAACCTGAGCACGAGTGATCCCCAGACTGTCTTGAATAAATGGTGCCAGCGGTCCAAAGGAGAAGACAGCCATAGAAGCGCTAGCTTGAAGGAAAAACATCAGTGTCAAGATAATCCAGCGGTAACCACTCCTGTTTCCAAAAGCACTTGCCTCCGATTGGGCCAAAGAACTTCTATTGTTAACATCCTCCATGATGATATCCTCCCTAAACCGTAACTACTCAGGCACAAAGTGGCAAAGGCACAGAGGCACAAAGCAGAGTGGAGCACGGTCGTGAATCGATTTACGATTTACGATTCACGGATTACGAATTTGTGCCTTTGGCGCTCTGTGCCTTTGTGCCTGAGTAGTTACTAATCATCATAAAAAACAATTGTCAAGAAAAAAGGATATAATCTCTATGTATAGGCAACGTCACTGGTCATTAGTCATCGGTCATTGGTTGCTTTTACCAGTGACAAATGACTATTGACAAATGACATTCACTATAGTTATTGCATAATCTGCAAAAACACATTCAATAAAATATTGACACACAACCCCATATTGCCTATACTTTTGGTAACTACTCAGGTTGTCAGGTTCACAGTTCACGGTTGGTTGCTCTAACCTTGAACCGTGAACCTTGTAACTTTGAACCTGAGTAGTTACGATTTTATAAACAACAGGGGGTAATTTCTCAAAAAGTTCGGGTAATGCCAGGGTGAAGGAACGATTCTGCCCTGAGTTATTGAGGAGTTACAATAGGAGGAAGTAACATGCCGGATAACCGAAAAAAAATAGAGGAGAGGGAGGAAGAATGGAAGGAAACCACGCTCAAAGCCAGCCTTAAAGGACTGGGAAGAGACAAACCCTATACTCGGACATACACCCCGCTCGACCTGAGGAAAGACTGGAATTTTTTAGATGACGTTGGTTTCCCGGGTGAATATCCATTTACCCGCGCAAGTTTTCCGACTTTCAATCCGCCTCTGGATAGAGGCATAGATTCTGGCGCCATGGTGTCCAGTGGTATGAGGTCGAGAGCAGGAGAGTACAGTGGTTTTGGCAGAGCCGAGGATACTCGCGACCTCTGGCGGAGTGAAGGCCGGAGGGGAGCTAACCTTGCCTTTGACCTGCCCACGCAGTGCGGCTTCGATTCCGATGATCCTTTTGTTGAAGGAGAAGTGGGGGGTACCGGCGTGGCAATAGATACCCTGCAGGACTTTGCCACTCTGTACGATGCTTTTCAGGGAGTGGTGACTCTGGACCAGATCGCGTCCAACTGGACCATAAATGCCCCGGCTAACATAATCATCGCTATGTATGTTGCTCTGGCAGAAAGGCAAGGTATTCCCATAGCCAAGCTCAGGGGGACCCCCCAGAATGATATTTTGAAGGAAATACTGGGGAGAGGCACCCATATTTTCCCGGTAGACCCTTCCATGAGGATGATACGTGATACTATTGCCTTTTGCACAAAATCTATGCCTCTATTTAACACAATCAGTATTGCTGGAGACCACATGCGTCAGGCTGCAGCGCTGACGCAGCCACAGATAATAGCCATCACCCTTTCCAATGCGATCGCCTATATGAAACTGGGAATCTCTACCGGGCTAAGTGTAGATGAGTTTGTGCCACGTTTCACCTTCCTCGGCCTTGGAGGCGGTCCGGAGTTTTTCCGCGAGATAGCTATGTGGCGAGCAGTCAGGAGGATGTGGGCCAAGATTATGAAGGAGCGCTTTGGCGCTACGAACCCCAGAACAATGACGATGCGATCGGCATATTCTGCCAGACATGACGCTGACTACTGTACGAAACAGCGCCCATTAAACAATTTGGTTCGTAGTGTTATTGGCGGTATTGCCGGATGCTTTTCTGGTGGGCAGGCCTCGGGAGGCATACCTTTTGATGAGGCTCTGGGGCTTGGCTGGAGTTATGAGGCACGTCAACTCCGAGACGATGCCGCCAGAATCATGAGGTATGAATCACACTTAGACGAGGTGATTGACCCACTGGCAGGCTCCTATTATGTGGAATCTCTCACCGACCAGATCGAGGAAGAGGCATGGGAACTCATCAACAAAATCGATTCATTGGGTGGCGCTGTGGAGACGATAAAGAGTGGCTGGACTCAACGTCTTATGGCACGCCAGGCATGGGAGCGTCAGTCTCAAATAGAACGAGGCGAGACGATAATCGTGGGAGTCAATAAATTCACGGGTGAAAATGAACTCGAGGTGCTTCCTAAGATGCTTGTGCCACACCCATACAACGCCAAGAAAAGGGAAGAGGCAGAAGAACTACAGATCACCAAACTGAAAAAAATCAAGGCCGAAAGGGACAATAGCCTGGTGAGTTCTGAACTCAAGAAGATAGAAAGCGCAGCCAGGAAGGAGGTCGAAAACCTGATACCCTGCTTTATTGACGCGGTCAAGGCACAGGTCACATTGGGTGAGATATGCGGGGTTTTGAAGAACGTTTTTGGGGAGTATGAGGAAGCAGGCATTTAGTCCTATCTAGGTTGTTTAGACTGTAGGCTGAAGGCTGTAGTAGCCTAATAGCCTACAACCTAACTGCCTACAGCCTATCCACCTGAGTAGTTACGAACCATTTCAATCTTTACCAATACCTGCTGATATCCTATCTAATATGCCATTTATAAATGAACCTGACTTCTCCGAACCGAATTTCTTTCCCAAATCTATGGCTTCATTCAGAGTAACCTTGGCTGGAACATCATTGCAGTATAAGAGTTCAAAGCTCGCTAGCCTTAATATACTCCTGTCTACTTTGGACATCCTCTTTAGTCTCCAATTTTCCGAGGATTCCTCAATAAGCCTGTCAATTTCCTCCTTATGATTACAGACACCCTCTACCAATTTTTCAGTGAACTCTATGGCCATTTCTAAACCCTTAAAATTCTGCCAGAAAAGGTCTAAAGCATCCCTGACATTATCACGGCTTACATCAATCTGATAGAGAATTTGGAGGGCTAACTCTCTGGATTTACGCCTGTTTCCCATTAAACCCTCGGTAACCTTATATTAGACACTGGACTTCACTCAGGTTGTTTAGACTGTAGGCTGTAGGCTAAAGACTGTAGGCTGTAGTAGCCTAATAGTCTACAGGCTAATAGCCTACAGGCTAACTGCCTACAGCCTATCCACCTGAGCAGTTACATGTCTGAGGTCTGATGTCTAATGTCTGAATCACAGTATTTACCCTAACTCTTTAAGAATATTTGCCATCTCTATGGCTGAAATGGCTGCATCCCACCCTTTATTGCCCGACTTCGAACCTGCCCGTTCAATTGCCTGCTCTATATTGTCTGTAGTAATTACACCAAGAGATATAGGAATTTCACACTCTAAAGAAACGTTGGCAATACCCTTGGTAACCTCTGCACTGATATATTCAAAGTGAGGGGTAGCACCCCTGATAACTGCACCCAAACATATAACAGCATTGTACTTTTGAGATTTAGCTAATTTTTTTGCAACCAGAGGTATCTCAAATGAACCAGGAACCTTTACTATTTCAATGTTATTTTCATCTGCACCAGATCTAATCAATGCGTCCAATGCCCCACCCAGCAGTCTTTCACTGATAAAATCATTAAACCTGCTCACTACGATTCCAAACTTCAAACCACGAGCATCTATCTTCCCTTCTATTATCTTCCGTGACATATTTTCCTCCTCTTACCCTCTGATGGCTATAAAAAGCCGTATTCCCAGATATACCTCTATTCTAACTACTCAGGTTGTCAGGTTCACAGTTCACGGTTGGTTGCTCTAACCTTGAACCGTGAACCCTGGAACGTTGAACCTGAGTAGTTACCCTCTATTTTATATTCAATATATGCCCCATTTTCTTCTTCTTTGTTTCCAAATACTTAATGTTGTTATCATTAGGCTTAGTCTCAATGGGCACCCTCTCTGTAACTATCAGCCCATACCCCTCTATACCCTTAATCTTTTTAGGGTTATTTGTCATCTGTCTCATCTTTCTTACCCCTAAATCACGAAGGATCTGTGCCCCTACACCATAATCTCTAAGATCGGGCTTAAAGCCAAGCCGCTCATTGGCCTGAACAGTATCCAAACCCTGATCCTGAAGCTCATAGGCCCTAAGCTTATTAATCAGCCCAATACCCCTTCCCTCTTGATGCATATAAACAATAACACCTTTGCCTTCCTCTTCAATCATCCTCATGGCAGTGTGGAGTTGTTCCCCGCAGTCACACCTCTCGGAACCAAAGACATCACCGGTTAAACACTCGGAATGAACCCTTACCAAAATCTCGTCTTCCGGGTTAATATCTCCTTTAACCAACGCAAGATGCTGGTGACTATCTACGTCATTTTCATATGCAACAGCCTTGAATTCTCCACCATATAAGGTAGGTATGCGTGTCTCTGCAACTCTCCTAACAAGACCCTCGTTTTGCAATCGATATTCAATTATATCGGCAATTGTAACAATTTTTAAGCCGTGTTTTTCAGCAAAGATCTCTAAATCCGGCATCCTCGCCATAGTTCCATCGTCTTTCATTATCTCACAGATCACACCAGCAGGTATTAAGCCGGCCAATCTGGCCAAATCAACCGAACCCTCTGTCTGGCCTGTTCTTACCAGCACCCCACCATTTCTTGCGATAATAGGAAAGATATGACCAGGTCGAGCAAGATCCTGAGGTTTTGTGTTTTCGTCTATAGCAGTTAAGATTGTCTTAGCCCTATCTGCAGCAGAAATACCGGTAGTAACCCCGCACCTTGCTTCAATAGAAACTGTAAATGCAGTATTAAAATGAGAGGTGTTATCCGTCACCATAGGAGACAGATGTAATTCCTTCGCCCTTTTTTCATTTAATGTCAGGCATATAAGCCCTCTTCCATATCTGGCCATAAAGTTGACAGCATCAGGGGTTATCTTCTCCGCTGCTATCATTAAGTCTCCTTCATTTTCCCTGTCCTCATCATCAACAAGGATTATTATCTTTCCTTTTTTTATATCCTCAATTGCCTCTTTGATTGTGCTTAATGCCATTTAAGACCCCCATTAAGTTCGTAAATCGTGAATCGTAAATCGTGAATCGTGAATCGTAAATCGTGAATAGAAAATAGACTTACGAAAAACCATGTTTACTAAGAAACTCCCTATTAATTTTACTATCTCCTTCTCTTTTACCTTGTCCTTTATCTAAGAACCTTTCTACATACTTTCCGATTATATCATTTTCAATATTGACACTGTCGCCGACTTTTTTATTGCTTAAGGTAGTGTGCCCCGCTGTGTGGGGGATTATATTCACACCAAACTCATCATCTGTACAATCATTCACAGTTAAACTGATACCATCAATGGCCACAGAACCCTTCTCAATTATATACTTCATTATATCTTTAGAAGCCGATATTTTCATCTTCGTGGAATTTACATCTCTGGAAACCCCCTTAATCTTTCCAATACCATCAACATGACCCAAAACAAGGTGCCCCCCCAATCGATCTGAAATACGCATGGCTCTCTCTAAATTTACCTTTTGTCCTTCCTTTATCTCCCTAAGAGTGGCTCTCTGTAAGGTCTCAGGTGAAACCTCCGCTCTAAATCCTTTTGGCAACAGTTCCACAATAGTCAGACAAACGCCATCCACAGAGATACTATCACCAGTTTTTGTTTCAGTAAAATCCAGGTTACACTCTATAAGGACATTCATATAACTGCCTTTTTTATCAATCTTCTTTATGGTACCTAGATCTTCTATCAATCCGGTAAACATATTACCCCTTATTCACATAGCCTTCAACTAAAATATCGTCTCCCAATCTTCTAACCCTGATATTCTTTAGATTAATGGCATCATTAAGTTTCTCAACGCCTTTGC
>JBAZOX010000017.1:0-18271 GCA_041648535.1 Desulfobacteria bacterium
TATCTGATTCGTTCCTTCGGTAATCTGGGTGGACTTGGCATCTCTCATCATACGTTCCACAGGATGGTCTTTCATATAACCATAACCACCCAGTATCTGTACCGCATCGGTCGTAACCCTCATGGCAGTATCCGAGGCCATACACTTTGCCATAGCAGCATATGGAAGGATATCTCTTATACCACGATCTAACATAGAAGCAGTCTGATATATCAATGCTCTCGATGCCTCAACCTGTATCTTCATATCGGCAAGCATAAACTGGATACCCTGATTTTCAGATATCGGTCTGCCAAACTGGATCCTCTCTTTAGAATAACGTGTTGCATAGTCCAATGCACCCTGAGCGATACCCAGTGCCTGGCTGGCTATTCCCAATCTGGTCTCTTTTATAGATTCTGTAAGTATCTGCCAACCAGAACCTTCTCGGCCAAGGAGGTTCTCCTTAGGTACCCTCGCATCCTCAAAGATAAGTTCAGTAGTCTGAGAACCCCGCATACCCAGCTTATCCTCTATCTTACCTATATTAAACCCCGGCGTATCCTTCTCCACAACAAACCCGGATAGCCCTTTTGTCCCCTGCCCACTACCGGTTCTGACAAAGGTGGTGTATATATCAGCAATCCCCCCTGCTGTAATGAAGCATTTAGAACCATTAATGATATAGTAATCACCGTTTAGAACTGCCTTCGTCCGCATAGAACCCACATCGGACCCGGCGCCAGGCTCGGTTAGCGCCCAGCTCATAATTACATTTCCCTTCCCCAGCCGACTGAAAAATCTCTCCTCCTGTTCTTTATTGACACTCACCAAAAGGGTGGTCAGGCACGACCCCTGTGTGGCGACCAACATAGAGGATGAGGCACAGACCCTGGCGATTTCCTCTATTACCATGTAATAGGTTGTGTGATCTGTTTCCAATCCCCCGTATTTTTTAGGGAGTTTCAGCCTTAATAGATCGTATTCTTCAAAGAGGTCTACCACATCACGGGAAAATTCACCTGTTTTATCGATCCTGACTGCAATAGGCGCAAGTTTTTCTTCAGCCAATTTCCTGACTGTCTTACGTATCATATCCTGTTCTTCTGTAAGTTGAATCATTATCTTCTTTCATACCTCCAATCCTTTAAATATCGTAGTTCTCCCCGGTTTCTCAAAGTAGGCATCTATAAGGCCATCAACATTACTCTTCTCATTATTGTTCATAAGAGTTTCTCCCGCCCTTATTAAAAAGACCTTGAGGGCAGATCCATAGTTCTTTAATGTCCATCCAGTAACTTTAATATAAAACCGGTGACTTCCTCAGGGCTTGAACCGGGTCCAAATACACCAGCTATCCCCAACCCTTTTAGTGTGGAGGCATCTTTATCAGGGATTATGCCGCCAACTATAACCGGCATGACCATACCCTTCTCTTTCAACGTTGAAATCAAAACCTCTGATAAATAAAGGTGTGCCCCTGTTGAAGAGCTTATCCCAATCAGACCCACATCCTCCTCTTCTGCAACCTTAACAACTTCATTCAAGTCCTTGAATCTGGGATAATATATCACTTCTATCCCTGACTCCCTACATCTGTTCACGATAGTTCTCAAACCTATATCGTGACCCTCAAAAACATGCCGTGTCAATAATACCCTTATCTTTTCTTTTTTGGCTGTTTCCATAGAATCCCCCCTTTAGCAAGGATATGCCTGCCCGTATACCTGAAAAAAAACCTCCATCATCTCTCCCAGAGTACATCTGGCCCTCGCGGCATCAATCAGTACCGGCATCAGATGACCTGCCTGGTCAACCGACATATACCCACGGGCCGTCTCCTCCACTCTTTTCAGCGCATTCTTCACCTCATCCTGGTTCCGTGACTGTTTCCATTCTATGATCCTTTGAGCAGCCATCTTTTCTACAACCCCCTGATCTACAGTGAACTCGGGAACTTCCAATGCCTCTTCCTGTCTGTACTTATTGACGCCTACAATAATTCTCTGCCCGGAATCCACTTCTTGCCTCCACGTCCTGATCCTTTGATCCAGAATGTTCCACAGCCACCCTGTCTCCATACATCGGGTAAACCCACCTCTTTCTTCGATTTCCCCTGTAATCTTCCACGCCTCTTTTTCCAACCTGTCTGTCAGCCACTCCACATAGTAAGAGCCTCCAAGGGGATCACATAACTTGGCCACACCAGACTCATTGAGGATAATCTGGTTTATTCTGAGAGAGGTGATGGCGGCATCTTCCGATGGAAGCGAAAGGGCTTCATCATAGGAAGATGTATGGATCGATTGTGTACTGCCCAGCACAGAGGCTAGAACCTGGAGGGTAGCCCTGGTTATATTGTTAAGGGGCTGTTGGGCTGTGAGGTTTATACCACCAGTGTGCACGTGGATTCTGAATTGTTGAGAAGCTGCCTTCTCACATCCAAACCTCTCCTTTATGGTCTTTGCCCACATCTTCCTGAATGCCCTGAGTTTGCATATCTCCTCAAAAAAGTCCATCCCCATATGCATTTGAGCACTAAAACGGGGGATCATATCATCAGGGTTGAGGCCTACCTTTATACCACATTCTATCAACTCTATAGCCTCAGACAGCATAAACGCCATCTCCTGGGCAGGGGATGCACAGTTTTCTCCCACCACATAACCACAGAGATTTGTATGGTTCCATCGAGGCATATTCTCAACACAGTACTTGATCAGCTCAACCTGGAGTTTCAACTGTTCCTGTGGGGGATGATCCCTGGTATTCTGTCCCAGCCAGGAAATTTTCCTGCGATTTTGGCTCTGTCCATTGAGATCTTTCGGCTCGTAACCCAGCCTCTCAGCATATGCGACGTACATTGCCAATATGGGCAGACATGTCGTCTTTGTGCTAAAGCCCACCCTCGTCTTTTTCAAATCGTATCCATCACATATAATCCGAATATCCTCTTCTGAGTTCACCGAGGTCCCGCCTATTCCAACCATCCCCCTCGCCTCCTGGGTAGCGGGGTCATAGCCATAAGCGGATGCCAAATCAGGAACAACAAAGAGAACTGCTCCTTTATACCCCTTCATACCTTCCTTGGCCAATTTTTCGCCTCTCTCTCTCGTATCCTCTGCCCTGGCGTATCCATGGATCTGCTGGGTCATCCACGGCTGATACTGATAAGTAAGAGGATAGAGTCCCCTGGTATATGGGTAAGAACCGGGCATTTCGATATCACTATAGTCAATATCCGATATGTCCAGCGGGGTATAAACCGGCTTTAAGGAAATCCCCGACTCTGTATGAGACTCTGGTATTTTAAACCCCGGTTTCTTCTCGTACTTTTCTGTATAATTTTTCTGCCATCTCTCTTCCATCTCTTTAACTTTATTCACGCTATTTTTGTCTGCCATAGTAACTACCTCATCCTCTATGTATTTTGTTAGCCGTTATTTCACCCGAAAATACACCTATCCTGTCATTACGAGCCCCAGACAAAGCAATCCCACCCTTTGAGATTGCTTCGTCGCTCACCTGAGGCAAACCCTTCACAAATACATTTTCCTACCGAGGTCTCTCAATCCATCCCTTTAGGCTCCTTCCATCCTGTAAGAGGAACAAGCAACCCTTTATCAACATCAGCCTTGAAGAACCTGCAGTGTTTCCCGCCTATATGGTCCCCTTTCTTAAAGGTAATTGGAGGACAAAGACCTTTTGTATTAAAATCCCTGAAGCCCTCTAAGCAATCAAGCATCGTCTCATGATTCAGTTCTTTTCCTGCTTGTTTCATAGCTTTAGAATAGACCATGGCGCTAGCCCAGCCTTCTGTATAGAATTTATTACGCATCCCTTTACCAGGCTGGTATTTTTCGGCAATCTCCCTAACTGTGGCCATACCGGGGCTGTCGTCATACCAGGAATTTATATAATGAACCCCTATAAATTTATTTGCTGATTTTCCTGCCAACTTAACGGTTTCATCGAAAGAAGCAGCATATCCACCAAAAAAAGCAGGATCATACCCATACTTTCTTGCGGACCTCAATAATGCTACACAACTCCCTATCTCCTGGTGAGCTATTACGTACTTTATGTTATCTCTCTTTAAATTGAGCACCTGAGATGTAGCATCAATAGCACCCGGGCTGAGTACTTCATTGTATATTTCTATGTCATATAACTTGGCCTGTTTTCTGGCAGCGGCAAGGCCGTTTTTGCCGTAGTCATTGTCAAAGGTCGTAAACCCTATCTTCGTTCCCTTCCCCTTGAAGTCGTTGGCAATATAGTCTATTGTTGCTCTAAGCCCATCTTCATAAGGGAGTGCTATGATAAAGATATATTTCTTTTCTTTCCATACCCTGGAGATGCTCAGGGTCATAGTCGGAACCTTCAGTTTGTCGATTTGTGATGACAAAGCTACCGTTTGAGATGTACCTGCCGGTCCAAGGATGGCGATCACCTCATCCTTATAAAGGAGTTTTTTGAAGGCTGCTATAGCCATGGGGATCGAATAACGGTCATCTTCAACAATCAATTTTACCTTTCTCCCATTAATTCCCCCCTCTTCATTTATGTATCGAAAGTAGTTTCTTGCCGCTTCAAGATAGGGTATGGTGTTCACAGCAATAGGTCCCGTCAAATCAACTATTACCCCAAGCTTTATAGTGTCATCGGTTACCCCTCTTGCTTCTCCTGCGTGGGAGGGTACACCAACCGACAATATTATGGTTGAAATCAAAAACAAAACTATTATTGAATGGTTTATTCTGTTCATGATATTCCCCTTTCTAAAAACGGGTTAACAAACATTCTTGACTCCCTCTTCATGAAGGGCCATCAGTCTTTAAGTCTTTTCACCCCCTTTTGCCGGCACAGTCAAGTCCATATAGAAACTTCAATCTTGACGGCTTCGTAAAAAGTCCATCTGCGGCGTTCCGCTGCATCCTTCGTCGTTGCAGCGTACCCCTAAGTACGCCTCATTCCTCAGGATTTGCGCGCCTTGCATCTGGAGCTTTTTACTTTGCCATCCCAGTTTTGACTTTTTACGAGTTCTTCAATCTTAGCTTAATCGATTCAGCTTTCTCAAATAGCACTCTGATTACGTAATAAACCTCTCTTTATCAAATTGAAACCGGAGACAAGAAGCTCCTTTACCTCATTTTCAGAAACATTGAGATGAATCCTCATAACCATAGTTTGGGCAATTCCAATAGATAAACCCCACAGAATACGGGCTATGTGGCGGGGGTCTACCTCTATAAAATCCCCCTGGTCAATACCTTTTTGGATTACATCCCTCAAAATCTTCAAGGCCATACCTGCCTTACGGTTGATCTCATCCGATAATTCAGGAGGTATCTTATCCATAATATCCTCATGGAGTAAGTATGCTGAGGTCTTTATATAATTTATGTCTTCTTTGTAGTATCGGTAGAATGACAAAGCCAACCTGTCCAGCATCTCGGCAGGCTTTAAATCCAGATCGGCTGTTTCCCTGTACTTGTCCAGCAGGTTATCAAGCCCCTTTATAAAAACCGACATGAACAGCTCTTCTTTAGTCTTAAAATAGAGATAGATGGTCCCTTTAGCCAGCTCTACCCTGTTCGATACATCATCAACGGTGGCTGTAGCAAAACCTTTTTCTGAAAGAACCTCGCATGCAGCGTCCACAATATCCTGTCTTCTCTTCTGCTTATCCCTCTCTTTTCTCTCTATTACACCCATTCTGAAAACCTTTCTTAACTGTTCTTGACTAGCAGTTATCTAATGACTCTCGGTCATCACTAACCCATTCTAGTATATAATGACTTTTTGTCAATCTGAAAATTTTCTGAATTTTCCTTATTTTTATCACCGAAATATAGGTGTCGAAAAAATTGAAAGAATGATTGACTTTACAAGTGGAAAAATCTGGTATTCATCCACGGTGACGGAGGGAGTTATAAAATCTGGCTTAGGCAACTCCGTTATTTTCAGGGAAATTACAACCTTATAGCTATTGAACCACCAGGTCATGGTAAATCAAGGGGAGATGGAGGGATTCTTGAAATTTCCGCATGACCCTGCATCCGTCTGATTTTTTCCTTGATCTTAAGGTTTATGTATGACATATATGACATGTTGTAATAGACAGTTCTTCCTGAGCTCTTAGTAATGCCACTAAGACAGTAAATCCTATAGTGTTTCTCCTTTAAAATTTCTAGCTCCACTCAACACTGCGGTTCTTCTTCTAATCCCCACTCTGATTTTCCACTAACAGGTTAGAGGTTTATAGACTTTTAATAATTAATGATTTTTAACTTGAAGGGAGGTAACGATGAAAAAGATCAGCATTTTCTTAATCGTACCATTTTTATTATTCTGCTATAGTACAATTTCCGCTGAAACCAGAGGGGTAACAAAGGACACAATAAAAATGGGTCATATCACAGCCGACACAGGACCCATTGCAAAAGATTCACAGTCCATTACGGAAGGGGTACGCAACTATATCCGCCACATAAATGAAGAAGGGGGGATCAACAATCGAAAAGTTGAATTGATTTCAGAGGATAGCGGTTACTCAATACCAAGGGCTATGTCAGCCTTCAAAAAATTACTCTATAGGGACATGGTATTCACCTTTTTTGGACCAACATCTACAGGTGAGGCTACGGCTTTGTTGTCTCAAATAGCAAAGGAAAAGGTTGTGACCGTACCCATAACCGCAGCTGAGACCATGTCCAAACCCCTGAAAAGGTATGTTTTTGGTGCTTCTTTAAGTTATGAGGCTGCAATCAGGATATTATTTGACTACGTAATGGAGGATCTCAAAGCCAAAAATCCTAAGATTGCAATTGTGTATCCCGATGTGGAATTTGGCAAAGTAGGACGAACAGAGGCCAGGATACAGGCAAAGATATATGGGGTTGAACTCCATGAGGAAATATTAAATATGGGCTCTCTTGAAGCCACATCTCAGGTTCTTTCCATGAAGAAATATAACCCTGATTTTGTAATACTTCATCACGTTATTGCACCTGCCTGCATCTTTTTAAGAGAGGCGAGGAAGTTTGGTTTGAAGACAAACTTTTTAACAACTATAACAGACACAAATCTGGATACCGTTACGATGGCTAAAGAAGCAGCCAGAGGGGCTGTTGGAGTAAATTGTTTCAGGTCATGGTATGAAGATGTCCCAGCGGTTAAAAAGATGAGGGAAATAACCCTAAGGTTTCACCCTGGTACCGATAAACCGTACCGCAGTGAGTACTATACGGCCGGCTGGATTATTGCAACGATATTTTCAGAAGGTATGAAGAGGGCGGGAAGAGATCTAACCAATGAAACCCTGTTACAGGCGATGGAGACCATAAAGGACTTTGGCGGAGGGGGGGTAACCGGGCCCATCTCCTATAGCCCCACTGACCACAGAGGCCATATATATGGTATGCTCTACAAGGCCGATGTTGAAAAAGGCATAGTGGTGGCTTTCGGTAATTGGAGAAAACCCCTTCATCCATAAATAATTGCTAAAGAATGTAGAAAGGGTTAATACAGATTGAAATACGAACTAGAAAACAGAATCGTTCATGCCCTTGCCGAACTTCCCCTGGATTATAGGGAACAGATGGCATTCATCCGAAAAGAGAGAAAGAGTGGAGTCAAATGGGAAACAGCAGGGGTCCTTGTCCTTCTTGGAAAACACCCAATACACAGCAGTTCGGAGGACAACTACTTTTTTTTACTGAACAAAAGATCTGCTAATGTACAACAGCCGGGGGATTTATGTTTTCCAGGAGGGCATCCCAAGCAATGGATGGACCTCATATTGAGCCACTTGATAATCCCCCACATCCTTCCATTGAGGAAAGGCCTGGGGTTCCAGATGAACAAAAAAAACAACAGAGAATCCTTCCAAACCATCACATATTTTCTAGGCAATGCCATTCGGGAGGGCTTCGAAGAGATAAGACTCAACCCCTTTAAGATAGATTTTTTGGGGGCTTTGAGCTGTTACAGGTTAGAATTGTTCCATAGGCTGGTCTTCCCAATGGTAGGGATAATGAAGAAAGAGACAAACCTCAAACCAAACTGGGAAGTGGATAAGATTCTAAAAATCCCCCTGACATCATTGTTTAACCATAACGACTATGCCACCTACAAACTTAAAGTAGAAGGAAGGTTTAGAAAGATATTCCATAACGATTGGGGCGATTATGACTGCTTTATCCATCGTGAAAACGGCCAGCCAGATGAAATACTGTGGGGGGCTACCTACAAGATTATAATGTCCTTCTTAAAGGCCGTTTTCGATTTTACCCCGCCTGATACGAAATTACGTCCCATTATTCAAGGGGAACTGTATCCAACCGTTTCTTAATACTGAATAGCGTTTGACAATATGGCTTATGTTGGGTATTGTAATTATATTGATCCACATTAAATCATAAATATCCAGAAGATAGTTTGCCCGACCCCAATTACCCCGAACTGGACTAAGAACTATAAAAAGTGACCTCTGATGGATACCGATTTATCATTCATAACAAACGAAAAAAATCAAAGCCTGAAAGACAGATTTGAAGTATTGATTAAAGACACTTCTTTTTTTGATTGCCTTGTGGGGTATTTCTATACCAGCGGATTCCACGCCCTGTATAAATCACTGGAAAAAACAGAAAGAATCCGAATTCTGATCGGCATCAGCACTAACAGGCAGACCTATGATTTGCTCGATAAGGCCGGTAAATCAAAGCAGCAAGCCATTGAATTTTCACATGCCGAGACTAAGGAAGAAGTTGAAAAGTTGATAGAACAGGAGTTGGCTGATTCAGAAGACAATAGAAAAGTAGAAGAAGGGGTGAATAAGTTTATTGAATGGGTCAGGGATAAAAAATTGGAAATCAGAGCCTATCCATCGCAAAATATCCATGCCAAGCTTTACATTATGACCTTTTACGAAGGTGACAGAGATGTCGGGCGGGTAATTACCGGCTCCAGCAATTTTACCCAGGCAGGACTCATTGACAATCTGGAATTCAATGTGGAGTTGAAAAACCGCAGCGACTATGACTTTTCCTGCCAAAAGTTTGATGAATTATGGAAAGATGCGGTGGATGTCAGCGAAAGATATGTTCAGACAATACAGGAGAAGACATGGCTTAGCCAAAATATCATGCCGTATGAACTCTACCTGAAATTTCTCTATGAATATTTCAAAGATGAACTAGGCCAGACAGGCGAAGTGTTCATTAAATATCTCCCGTCTGAATTCAAAAAACTCGAATACCAGGAGCAGGCGGTTTTAAATGCCAAAAAAATACTACTGGAGTATGGCGGTGTTTTCATTTCAGATGTCGTAGGATTGGGCAAGACTTATATTTCCGCCATGCTGGCAGGACAGCTTGATGGTAGAACCCTGGTTATTGCACCCCCGATGCTTCTCGAAAAAACCAACCCCGGTTCCTGGACTAATGTTTTTTCCGATTTTCGCGTGCCGGCTGATTTTGAATCACTTGGCAAACTGGACGATCTGCTCAATAGAGGAACTGAAAAATACACCAACATCATTATTGATGAAGCGCACCGCTTTAGAACAGAAGCCACGATTACCTACGAGAAGCTGGCGGAAATCTGCCGAGGCAAAAGGGTCATTCTGGTCACAGCCACGCCTTACAACAACGCCCCAAAAGATATTCTCAGCCTGTTAAAATTGTTCCAGCCGGCCAAGAAAAGCGCCATTCCCAACCTTCCCGACCTGGAAGGGTTTTTCAGCCGCCTCGAACAGAAACTGAAAAAACTGGATCGCCAAAAAGACTATGATAAATACATACGCACCGTGAAAGAAAATGCCAGGGAAATCAGGGAAAAGGTTCTTAAATATTTGATGGTGCGCCGCACCCGCACTGAAATTGAAAAGTATTTTTCCAAGGATATTACCCAGCAAGGATTGAAATTCCCAGGGGTTGAAAAGCCCACTCCGCTCTTTTATGAACTCAATGAGAAAGAGGATGAGATATTCAGTAAGACTATCGCACTGATCGTGGATAAATTTAAATATGCCCGCTATATGCCCATGCTCTACTATCAAGGCAAGGTGGACCAGCTTGAGAAGCAATCCCAGCTAAACATGGGCAGGTTCATGAAAATCCTGCTGGTCAAACGATTAGAAAGCAGTTTCTTTGCCTTTCGAAATTCGGTGGGCCGGTTCCTGAACTCCTATGAAATGTTCATCAGGGAATTTGACACCGGCAATGTCTATGTGAGCAAAAAGCACACGAATAAAATCTTTGAACTCTTGGAAAACGATGATGATGAAGCGGTGCAGCACCTGATTGATGAAGGCAAAGCGGAACGATTTGACAGTAACGAATTTAGTGAAGCACTGCGAACTGATTTGCAGCATGACCATGACATCCTTTTGGAAGTAAAAAAACTCTGGACGCATATTGAACGCGACCCGAAATTACTAAAATTCTTGCGCGAGCTGTCAACGGCTCCGGTTTTGAAAGAGAATCATCTCATCATCTTTACGGAATCCAAGGAAACCGCCAACTATTTGTTTAAAAATTTACATCAAAAATACCCGGACAGGGTGTTGTGCTATACCGGCGATTCAGGTGAAGCCACACGCGATAAGGTCATCGAAAACTTTGACGCCCGTGCCCGCCATCCGAAAGACGATTACCGGATACTGGTTTCTACAGAAGTATTGTCCGAAGGCGTCAACCTGCACCGCTCCAATACGGTCATCAACTATGATATCCCCTGGAACCCGACACGCATGATGCAGCGGGTAGGCCGTATTAACAGGGTGGACACAAAGCATGATACCATCTACACCTTCAATTTTTTTCCCACAGTCCAGTCCAACGACCAGATAAAGCTTAAGGAAGCTGCAGAAGCAAAGATCAATGCCTTTCTTACCCTCCTGGGCGGTGACGCCGAGCTGTTGACCGAGGGTGAACCCATCGGCTCGCACGAACTTTTTGACAGGTTGTTTTCCAGACAGACATTGGA
Organism: Desulfobacteria bacterium; assembly: GCA_041648535.1. Lineage (GTDB taxonomy): Bacteria > Desulfobacterota > UBA8473 > UBA8473 > UBA8473 > UBA8473. The sequence continues at coordinate 10,972 of JBAZOX010000017.1, forward strand.
AGGCGAGGATAATGACGGGGAGAGTGAATTGAAGTATCTCCACGCTATCAAAGAAATTCGCGATAAAGACCCTGACCTGTTTGAAAAAATAAAACGATTGCCCAAAAAAGCACGGACTTCAAAATATCGCGCTGAACAGGCAAATTCACTGATCACATATTTTCGGCGAGGCAAACTGCAAAAATTCTTTCAAGCTGGCACTAAGCAGGAAACAGCAGAACTCGATTTCATCTCCGCGGCAAAAATACTGGAAAGCAATCCCGATGAGCAAAAGCAGAAATTGCCGGAGCACTTCTACGACTTGCTGGATAAAAACAAAGAAGCCTTCATTTTCACGACTACCGAAGAAATGCCGCAACAGGCCTCAAGAGGCGGACGCGACAGCGCGGCGCAAATCCTGAAAATCCTGAAAGCAACAATGAAAAACATACAGAAGCTTACCGACGATCAGGAGGCTTATCTTAAGAAAGTCCTTGCACGCCTTGAAGAAGGCAATCTGCCCAAGCAGACGACTAAACAAACCCTGAAAGCCCTGGATGCACTTAAGGGAGAAATTATGAATCCCTTCAAGGTGTTGGCAGTGCTTCAAACCAATATTCCGGCAAAACTTCTTGAAGAACACTATGCCGAACAGACCCCGACGGTCTTCGGCAAGCGGGAAGTCATCCTGTCGTTGTATTTAACAGGCGAATAAGTATGGATAAACAACAGGCACGAAGTCTGATTAAGACAACTTTTGAACAACCATTTGATAAAGACCGGTTTACCAGGTTTATGAGAGACCTTTTAAACCATATTGAAGATGACGTTATTCCTGCCCGTCATGGACAATTCATTCCCGAAGCTTACAGACAATATATAAGCACACTTGAGAGGATAGGAAAATACCACGACGGCGAAAACCGTATTGATATTCTTATCATCAAGCTCCAGAGAAAGACTTCCCTTGAACACGCCCGCACTAATCAGCGCAACTTTGTCGCCGGTTATCTACAGGGTAAATATGGCAGTTCAAATGAAAAGGAAGCGGCACTGGTTGCCTTTGTATCCCCGGATGAAGAGGACTGGCGTTTCTCGCTGGTGAAGATGGATTACAAGTTTGAGCAAACCGCAACCGGCAAAATGAGGGTTAAAGAAGAATTTACACCTGCCCGGCGCTGGTCATTCCTGGTTGGCGTCAACGAAAACAGCCACACCGCCCAGAGTCGGCTGGTCAAAATCCTTACCAATGATGAGCCTGATCCGACACTTGCCGATCTGGAAAAAGCCTTCAACATTGAGACCGTTACTAAAGAATTTTTCCTCAAATACCGCGATCTATTCATCCAAACCAAAGAGGCACTGGACAGGGTGGTAGAAAACGACGCCAAAATCAAAGCAGACTTTGAAGACAAAGAAGTAAATACCGTTGACTTTGCCAAGAAGCTTTTAGGCCAAATTGTGTTTCTTTATTTTCTGCAGAAAAAGGGATGGTTCGGTGTGGGACGCGATGATGAATGGGGTACCGGTTCCAAACACTTTTTGCGCGAGCTGTTTGAGAAGAAGCACAGTGATTACCACAATTTCTTTAACGATATTTTGGAGCCCCTGTTTTACGAAGCCCTGCGAGTGGGAGAAGAACGGAAACAGGACGATTATTATTACAGCCGCTTCAACTGCAAAATTCCCTTCTTAAACGGTGGACTCTTTGATCCCATAGGTTTGAATGGTGGTTATGATTGGGTGAAAACTGATATTCTCCTGCCCGACAGTCTTTTTTCTAATCAGAACAAGACCAGAGAAGGCGACGAGGGTGACGGCATTCTGGATATCTTTGACTGCTACAATTTTACGGTCAAGGAAGATGAACCGCTGGAAAAAGAGGTTGCCATTGACCCGGAACTTCTGGGAAAAGCATACGAGAAATTCAATGCCATTAGACCAGACAACTTTGAGGCATACAAAAAAGCCCTGAAGAGCGGCAAGAAGGGCGATGAGAGTAAGTTCAACAAACAGTTCGGCGTCTACTACACCCCCCGTGAAATCGTGCATTATATGTGTCAACAGAGTTTGATTAATTATCTGTTTACTGAATTAAACAGCGGCACAACCAGTTATGAAAAGCTCGGTGATAGTAATCTCGATATGTTAGGCAATGAAGCGAAAAAAGGGCAGTTGGACATAACTATTAAGCATCGAGAAAATCCAGAAATTTCTAAAGAGGATATTGAAACCCTGATCCACTTGGGCGAGCAGGTAAGTGAGAATGAGGAGATAGCTCTTTTAAAAGAAAAATTGATTGAAGAAGGAAAGCAAAAGACTGCCAGGAACAAGCTGGTTCTGCCCGAAAGCATCCGCAACAACGCCGAATTGATTGATGCGAAGTTAGCTGAAATAACGGTTTGCGATCCAGCGGTGGGTTCCGGTGCTTTTCCGGTAGGCATGATGAACGAGATTGTTAAGACAAGGTCGGTATTAAATAAGTTCATTGCCGATAAAGACGACCGTACCCCTTATCATTTCAAGCGCCGGTGCATTGAACATTCCCTCTACGGCGTGGACATTGACCCGGGCGCGGTAGAAATTGCCAAACTCCGCCTGTGGCTATCGCTCGTGGTGGATGAGGATGATATAAAAAACATCAAACCTTTGCCAAATCTGGATTATAAGATTGTGTATGGTAATTCTTTGCTGGGGGTACCTGATGGCGTACTTGTTGATTGTGAAATTAGCAACAAATTAGAGGAAAATAAAAAACTATATTTTAACTCTACAAACCCATCCGAAAAAAATAGAATCAGGGGTATAATTAACAACCTATTTTTAAAGTTGATAGACAGTATGAAAAAAGTTGATCCTTCAATCCAAGATATTACTTTTGACTTTCATACACATTTTTCAGAGGTGTTTCATGAGAAGAGTGGGTTTGATGTGGTGATTGCGAATCCACCTTACGTGCGCCATGAGGCGATCAGGGACATCAAACCCCATTTGGCAAAGGCATTTGGCAATTTCTTTTGCGGCACGGCAGATCTCTATACCTATTTCTATAAATCCGGGATTGACCTGTTGAAGCCCCTCGGATATCTCTGCTTCATAGCGCCTAACAAGTTCATGCGGGCCGGTTATGGGAAAAATACGCGTGTTCTTCTGACCACGCAGGTTACGCCGAAGCTGCTTATTGACTTCGGCGATCTTCCAATATTTGATGCTACAACCTATCCCTCGATTATCCTTGTTGAAAAACGAAGGCCCGATTCACAAGATAAGGCAGCCACCGCCACTTTTACGGAGGCAAATCAGCTCGAACGTCTGGAAGAAACCCTCAGCCGGATCGGATTTTCCATGCCCGTTGCCTCTCTCAAAAAAGAGGGTTGGAATCTGGAACAACCGGAAGTCCTGGCGTTGATGGAGAAGCTCAGGTCATCGGGCATCCCCTTGGGTGAATATGTCCAAGGACGATTTTATAGGGGTGTGTTGACAGGTTTTAACGAGGCATTTGTTATTGACGCCGTCACGCGTGAAAAGCTGATTGACCAAGACCCGGCCAGTACCGACCTGATAAAGCCCTGGCTCCGGGGTCGCGATATTCGCAAGTGGAAGGTGGAATGGGCAGGGTTGTATCTTATTATGATCGCCAGCAGCGCCAACAAGGAATGGCACTGGTCAAAGGAAAAAACCGAGGCGAAGGCCCGTCCTTTGTTTGCAAAGGATTACCCGGCCATTTATCGGCATCTTTCGCAATATGAAGACAAACTGCGGATACGTGACGATCAAGGGAAGTTCTGGTGGGAATTGCGGTCGTGTGGGTATTGGGAGGAGTTTGAGAGGCCGAAAATAGTGTATCCAGAAGTATCTGCTGATTCAAGATTTACCGTTGTTGATAATTCTCATTTTACCGACAAAACAACCTTTATAATGCCGATAAAGTTACAACAAATCTCCTTCGTATTAGCTTTAGCCAATTCTAAACTAATGTCTTTCTTTCAAAAGAATTTAGGTTCGATGATGCGTGGTCGCTATTTTATGAATAGTAAGATATACATTGAAAAAATCCCCATCTTCTCCGCTACCGACACCCAGAAAGCCCCCATCGTCGAACACGTCCAGAAAATCCTCGCCAATCCCGACAGCCCCGCCATCCCTCACCTGGAAGCAGAAATTGACAAGCTGGTCTACGAACTGTACGGGCTGACAGCGGATGAGATAGGAATTGTGGAGGGTAGTTTAAAATGATAAAACGTATAGTCAAAATCAAAAACTGTCCTTCCTTTGTTGACTTTAAGCCTGCAAACGATTTGCCAGATTTTACAAGATACAACCTTATTTATGGTTGGAACGGATCGGGGAAAACATGCTTTTCTCGTGTTCTTAGATCGTTTGAAATGAGTAATGATTATGACCACCCTGAGAGACAACCAGAATTTGAATTTAAACTGGATAATGGGGCGTCTATCAGTCACAAAGATTTAAACACGTTTAAAAGCATTCGTGTTTTCAACAAAGATTTTATAGATGAAAGTGTGTTTGGTATTGGAGGACCTCAGCCAATTTATTTTCTCGGAAAAGAGAGCAAAGAGGATAAAGAAAGATTTGATGCTGTTGAGAATGAACTTGGGGAATTGAGACCAAAACTTGAAACTAAAAAGTCGGTAGTGAAAAAAGCAGAAACCAATAAAGAAAAGAAACTTCAGGATAAAGCAAGGGAGATTAAAAACGCACTGACTACGACAAAACAAGACCACTATAGGAATTATGATTGCTCAAATCTTTTGGATGCAATTAGAAAAAACTCTAAAATTCTTGAAAATCCAGATCAATTGATATTATCAGAAAATCGTCTAACCGATCTGAATAAATCAATTCAGCAAACTAGTCAGCCAAAAATCAGTCCTTTGTCAATGCCCACTTTTGATTTGTCCGAACTAGAAAAGGAAGTGGAGGATATCCTTTCGAAAACAGTTGCATCTCAAGTGATACAAAAATTGCAAACAGATGAAGTAATTAATAAATGGGTGGAAAAAGGACTGCAAATCCACAAAGACAGATTTCTGGAAGTCTGTGCTTTTTGCGAGCAAAGGATTCCAACAGATCGTTTTAAAGACTTGGAGAATCACTTTAGTGCCGAATATCAGAGAATGATTCAATCAGTACAAAAAATTAAAGGTAGCTGTGTATCTCGCCGAATTAAAGTCAATTTTCCTGCACCGTCAAATTTCTATGATGAGTTAGTAAAGGGGTATCTCGAGGAAAAGAAAAAAGCAGAAAAAGCCATCGAGTTATTTGATCATAGGTTAGACGTGATTTTTTCACTTCTTGAACAGAAAGAGCAGAATCCTTTTTCTTCACCTTTGTTGGAAAAGACGATATCCATTGAAGTAAATTCTTTTGAAAAAATCCACGAAATCATTAAGCAACATAATCAAAAGACTGACGATTTTGAAAATCAAATTGATAAGGACAAGAAAGCATTAGAGCTTCATTATCTTGTCGATTTTTTACCAACCTACAATGAAATAATCAGAGAGATAACAGACCTGCAAAGAGAGTGCTCTGATTTAAAAAAAGCAATCGAAGATAAAGAAAATGAAATAAAAAATCTCAGAGATAAATTAGTTAGTCATCACATCCCCGCACAGCAGATCAATGACGACCTTCAAGCATTTTTAGGACGAAACGATATTCAGTTAATAGCAATAGAGGCTGAAGAGGGTTATACAATAACTCGTAATGGAGATATAGCCAAGAACCTTAGTGAGGGAGAGAAAACTGCTTTGGCTATTGTGTATTTTTTAACAAAGATAAATGAAAAAGGCTTCGATTTAAAGAACTCTGTTGTAGTAATCGATGATCCTGTTTCCAGTCTTGATTCTAATGCGATCTTTCAAGCTTTTAGTTTTATTAAAGAATCTATTAAAAAGGCTGGACAGATTTTTATTCTTACACATCACTTTGATTTTTTCCGACAGGTAAAAGAATGGTTCTCTCACTACACAAAGGAGCACGAGTATTTCATGATCATATGCAAGACAGAATCATCTTTTCGTAAATCATCTATTGTAAAAATCGACAAACTTCTCATAGATTATGAATCCGAATATCATTTTTTGTTCAGTGTATTGTATAAACTTGCCAAAGAGCAACATCATGATTTAGAAAAGATTTATCCAATTCCTAATATTGCTCGTAAATTCCTTGAGAGTTTTTTAGCATTCAGAGTGCCGGTACTTTCTAAAAAAAGAAATTCCAAAGAACCACAAATCTATCACCGATTACAACTGATAAAAGACTTTTGCCCAAAGAAAAAAGAACGAATAAGGCGATTTGTGGAAACGCACTCACACCCAAGATATGAAAGTGGAATACAGGATTTTGATATGACTATTTTAGGTGAAACATCAGACATAGTGAATGATTTAATGGAACTTGTAGAAAGGGAAGACTTGAAGCACTATAATTTTTTGGTCGAAAGTGTTATGGAATAAAAACCGGCCACTTAAACAAAGAGGCCGAAAACCTACCAAATGGTGTATAAACTCTACGATCTGACCGAGGAGAAAATTGCGATTGTGGAGGGAAGAGACAGATGACCGATTCTCTCATCCTGACACAACAAGAGAATACCTATTAAAGGGAGGAGTAAAATGAAAAAGAATATGGGGATGGTTGATCGGGTCGTAAGGTTGGTATTGGCAATTGCAGTACTAACCCTGTATCTGACAGGAGTAATTTCAGGCTTAGTTGCACTAATTTTGGGGGTGTTCGCTCTGATTTTCGTAGTGACCAGTCTGATAGGGTCTTGTCCTCTTTACTCACTCTTCAAGTTTTCTACCCGGAAAGAATAGCCGGCATCTAAACTTTACTGGATTAAGAACTATGTCATTTGTCAGACCAGAAATAATAAGACCCCCAAGTGAACATGCCAGTTACTTTCTACCCTTGACATCAGGGTGCTCAAACAATACATGTTCTTTTTGTGCTTACTCCTTTTCAAAGCTTGGCATTCGCAACCTCGAAGAGGTCAAACAGGAAATCGACGCCATGTCCCTGTACGTAAATCAGCGTATGTGGGTAGCAGGGCAGCCGGATATAGTATACCTAATTCTCCGTAGATGGAATGGCAAGAAAGTATTTCTCCAAGATGGAGATGCCCTGGTTTATCCATATTCCAAGCTGATTGAGACGTTGCAGTACCTAAATCAAAAATTCCCTGCCATTGAACGTATTGCGAGCTATGCCACACCTCGTGACATCCTGAGACGAAGTCTGAAAGAACTGAAGACGCTAAAAGAACAGAAGCTTGGAATCCTTTACATGGGTG
>JBAZOX010000018.1:0-18184 GCA_041648535.1 Desulfobacteria bacterium
CTTTTCCAAATAGTAAAGAGTATCGATGACGGTTCCGGAAAAGACTATATAGCCGGGAAGGTTAACGAAAAGCTTGTTGACATGAGTTTCCCTTTACTCGAAGATGCTGATCTGGAGTTTATAGCCCCTGATTCTGAAATGGGACTGGATATTATAAGGCATAGTGCATCCCATGTAATGGCTCAAGCAGTTAAAAAACTCTACAAAGGGGTAAAGATTACCATTGGTCCTACCATTGACAATGGATTTTATTATGACTTTGACTACGAAGAGAACTTCTCACCACAGGACATCGCCGGGATTGAGTCTAAGATGCAGGAGATTATAGACCAGGATTTGCCTATCATAAGAAGGGAACTCACCAGAGAGGAAGCTATAGAAATATTTAAGAACCAAGGGGAGACCTATAAGGTGGAACTCCTTGAAGAAATCTCAGATGAGTTCGTTTCTGTTTATATTCAGGATGACTTTATGGATTTATGTAGGGGCCCCCACCTGCCTTCCACCGGTAAGATAAAGGCATTTAAGTTGACTAGCCTTGCTGGAGCATATTGGCGTGGGGACGAAAAGAATAAGATGTTACAGCGTATTTACGGAACAGCCTTTTCAGACACCAAAACTCTGGAAGATTACTTGCAAAGATTAGAGGATGCGAAGAGAAGAGACCATAGGAAGTTAGGCAAAAGCTTAGACCTGTTCAGCATACATGAAGATGTCGGGGCTGGACTTATTATCTATCACCCTAAAGGGGCAATGCTCAGATCAATCCTTGAAGATTTTGAAAAGAGGGAACATCTTAAACGTGGTTACCAGTTAGTGAGAGGCCCTCATCTATTGAAATTAGACCTCTGGGAAAAATCCGGGCATTTTGAAAACTATCGCGAAAATATGTACTTTACAGAAATAGAAGGGCAGAAATATGGCATAAAGCCTATGAATTGTCTGGCTCATATGCTTATCTACAAGTCTAGGATTAGAAGTTACAGGGAATTACCTCAAAGGTATTTCGAATTAGGTACCGTGCATCGCCACGAAAAATCGGGTGTTCTCCATGGTCTCCTCAGAGTTAGAGAATTTACCCAGGATGATGCCCACATATTATGCACCCCTGACCAATTGGAACAAGAGATAAAAGGCGTTATTGATTTTATAGAAGATGTGATGAAAATATTCAAATTTGAATATGAAATGGAACTCAGTACCCGTCCTGAGAAATCCATTGGCGATGATTCGACTTGGGAAAAGGCAACATCGATTCTAAAGCAGGTTATGGACAAAAACAGAATACCTTATATTGTCAAGGAAGGGGAGGGGGCTTTTTATGGCCCAAAGATTGATGTTAAATTAAAAGATGCCCTTGACAGAAAATGGCAATGTGCTACTATTCAGTGTGATTTTGTATTACCGGAAAGGTTTGATTTGACTTTTATCAATAGTAATGGTACTAAGGAAAGACCTGTTATGCTGCATCGTGTCATTTTAGGTGCTATGGAAAGGTTTATAGGAGTATTGATTGAACATTATGGGGGTGCATTCCCAACATGGTTGGCCCCAGTACAGGCGATTGTATTAACGGTCACTGACAGAAACATGGGCTTTGCCGAAGAAGTTTATAATCAGTTGACCGGGAGTCTGCTTAGAACTGAAAAGGACTTTCGAAACGAAAAACTGGGGCTTAAAATACGTGAGGCTCAGTTACAAAAAATACCTTATATGTTAATTATTGGTGACAGGGAAGTAAACGACGGGGTTATTTCTGCTCGAGTGCGTAGTGGTGAAAAATTAAAGTCTATGAAAATAAATGAATTTATCTCATTGGTACAAGAGGAAAGTCAGAATAGGGGGTGAATAGCCAGATTAAAAAAGCATTAATTAATGAAAAGATTAGGGCACCTGAAGTCAGGGTTATAAATTCAGAAGGGACCCAACTGGGCATAATACCTTTGAAGGAAGCTTTAAGTGTTGCTGCAGAAGATGGTCTAGACTTGGTTGAAGTGGATCCGAATTCAAATCCACCTGTTTGTAGGATAATGGATTATGGAAAGTTTAGATATAAACAGAGCAAGAAGATCCATGAAGCCAAGAAAAGTCAAACTACTTTTCAAGTAAAAGAAGTAAAAATAAGACCAAACACGGAAGAACACGACATCGAATATAAAGTTGGTCATATAAAAAGATTTTTGGGAAGTGGCAATAAGGCTAAGGTATGTATAGTCTTTAAGGGCAGAGAGATTGCATACAGAGAAATGGGTGTAAATATTCTTAATAGAATTGCAGAAGAGGTTAAAGATATGGGGATAGTTGAACAACAGCCAAAACTTGAGGGTAGAAATATGGCTATAGTTATTGCCCCAAAACAGTAGAGATTAAAAAGTTAACGAACTCGTAAAAAGCTCCACTATGCCGACATGTCGGCATTATAATGGAAAGTAACTTGCGCTTTCAGTAAATTTGTTCTTTTTTGGTAAATGTCAAGTAATATAAGCTACTTACAATGCATTTGCAAATTTAAGTTACTTGGAAGTCAATATTGGTATGGCAAAGCAAAAAGCGCCAGATGCAAGGCGCGCAAATCCTGAGGAGTGAGGCGTACTTAGGGGGACACCGCAACGACGATGGATACAGCGCAACGCCGCAGATGGACTTTTGACGAAGCCATCAAAGTTCTTGAGGGAGTTGTATTTATGCCTAAATTAAAAACTAAAAAAGGGGCTGCAAAAAGGTTCAAGTTGACAAAAAATGGTAAAATAAAGAGAGCTAAAGCCTTTAGGAACCATATATTAACGAAAAAGTCTACTAAACGTAAAAGGAGCCTGCGACAAGCAGGATATTTGGATAAGGTTGATGCAAAGGTTATTAAAAAGCTTATACCATATGCATAGGCTAATTACCAAAAAAAAAGAGGATTAAAATGCCAAGGGTAAAAAGAGGACCTAAAAGAAAAAATAGGAGAAAGAAAATATTAAAACTAGCAAAAGGATATCGTGGCGCAAGGAGTAAACTGTTTAGAACTGCATCTGAAGCTGTTGATAGGGCTCTGAATTATGCCTATAGGGATAGACGAGTCAGAAAGAGAGAATTCAGAGGACTGTGGGTTACCAGGATTAATGCTGCTGCAAGGCTAAATGGTACTACATATAGTAGACTAATTCAAGGGTTAAAAAATGCTAAGGTCAGTATCGATAGGAAAATCCTTGCCGAATTAGCCGTATCTGATCCAATAGGGTTTTTTAAAATCGTCCACCTTACCAAAGGGAACCCCTAAAGCCGACCTTTAAGATTTCCATCATTTAAAAGGTGTCCGTATATATTTGAATCCCCCTTGAAGCTTTTGAGAATTCTGAAATAACAAAAGAAGTTGTGTTATGATTTTATAATCAGTAGGACAGCCCCGTATTTGATACGGGGCTCGCCTGTCAAAGGGGTATTTTTAGGTGAAAGAAGAGTTAGAGAGACTATTTGCCGAGGCCTTAGAAAAGCTGAAGGGTGCAGTAGAAGAAAGGCAAGTAGCCGAAATAAAGACAGAGTTTTTAGGGAAAAAGGGTAAAATTACAGCCCTCTTGAGAGGACTGGTTAATATATCGCAAGAACAAAGACCTGTTATGGGGTGTCTTGCCAATGAGATAAAGGTCTCTCTGGAAGAAAAGATAAAAGAGTCTTTAGCGGTCATTCGAGAAAGGAAAAGGAAGGAAGATCTGCTCCATGAAAGCCTGGATATAACCCTGCCGGGCAGAAGGGTGCCCATAGGTAGAAAGCATCCTATTACTGAGGTCTGCAATGAAATCATAGGTATCTTTTTGGGGTTGGGTTTTCAAATCTCTGAAGGACCTGAAGTCGAGTTAGACTATTATAATTTCGAGGCACTTAATATACCAAAGGATCATCCTGCAAGGGATATGCATGACACATTCTACATATCTGATGAGGTTCTTCTCAGAACCCATACGTCACCTGTCCAGATTCGAGTGATGGAAAAACAAAGTCCACCTATTCAGATTATTGCACCAGGAAAGGCCTTTAGATGTGATTCTGATGTCTCTCATACCCCTATGTTCCATCAGGTTGAAGGACTAATGGTGGGGAACAATATCACATTCGGTGACTTGAAGGGTATTTTAACCACCTTTGTTCATCAGATGTTTGGTTATAAAACCAGGTTGAGGTTCCGACCGAGTTTTTTCCCTTTTACGGAACCCAGTGCGGAAGTGGATATGCAGTGTGTTATATGCCGGGGGAAAGGATGCAGGGTCTGTTCCTTTTCTGGATGGCTGGAGATTCTGGGGTCTGGCATGGTTGACCCTGAGGTCTTCAAAATTGTAGGGTATAACCCGAACGAAATAACAGGGTTTGCCTTCGGCTTGGGGATAGAGAGGGTTGCCATGTTAAAGTATGGGATCAATGATATCAGAATGTTTTTTGAAAATGATATGAGATTTTTAGGGCAATTTTAAATCGCTCTGTATAGTTGGAGCATTGAATGAAAGTAAGTTTTAATTGGCTGAGAGAATATGTAGATATTGATCTTGCTCCTGACGAATTAGGAGAAGACCTTACTATGGCTGGTTTCGAAGTGGAGAGTATATCCAAGGTAGATGCCAACTTAAACAATGTGGTTGTAGGCAAAATAGTTTCTTTAAAACCCCATCCAAATGCCGATAAACTCTCTTTGTGCCAGGTGAGTACCGGTGGACATTTATATTCTGTTGTGTGCGGTGCTGCAAATATGATCTCTGGAGATTATGTTGCTTTGGCTTTGGAGGGAGCTCTACTACCCAATGGGGTGAAGATTAAAAATACCAAGATCAGGGGAGAGCTGTCCCAAGGTATGATGTGTTCCGAAGAAGAATTAAAAATTGGGAGGGACTCCCAGGGAATATTGATCTTACAGGATGGCCTTGAATTGGGGAAGGATATTGCCTCTGCCCTCAACTTGGAGGACTATATCTTCGAAATCAATATTACTCCGAACCGTCCAGATTGCCTGAGTATCATAGGCATAGCCAGAGAGATAGCCTCAATTACAGGTAAAATTTTAAAAATACCAAAAATAGAATTCAAGGAGGGGAATGAGAAGATTGATAAGCTAACCTCAGTGGAGATACATGACCCTGAATTATGCCCCAGGTATTCTGCCAGTTTGATTACTGATGTTGCTATCGGTTTATCCCCTTTTTGGATGAGAAGAAGATTAGAATCCGCTGGAATACGTCCTATCAGCAATGTGGTAGATGTTACCAACTATGTTCTTATGGAGTTTGGTCAACCCCTTCATGCCTTCGATTTTGATCTGTTAAGTGAAAGAAGAATAGTAGTTCAACGGGCAGATGATGGTGATGTTTTCACTTCACTGGATGGCATGGAGAGGCACCTATTTAGTGACACTCTGATGATTTGTGACGGAGAAAAGCCGGTGGCTATCGGTGGCATAATGGGTGGTTTGAACTCGGAGGTTTCGGAAGATACCTCTAACGTCCTCATTGAAAGTGCATATTTTAATCCGACTAATATTAGAAAAACCTCTAAAAAGCTAGGTTTGCAGACAGAGGCTTCCTATAGATTTGAAAGGGGAGTAGATTACGGGGGGGTAATTAGAGCTTTGAATAGAGCTACCCAATTGGTCTTGGACTTCTGCGGCGGAAAGGCTGCCAAGGGGGTAGTAGACCAATATCCATCCCCTATTTTCCCTAAAGAGATTTCTTTGAGTGTCAATAAAACCAATAAGATACTGGGGACATCTTTAAAGAAAGGGAAAGTAAAGAGACACCTTAAAGGTATTGAACTTGATGTCAAAGACTTGGATAGGGATAAAGTGAGTGTTAAAATCCCATCTTTCAGGATGGATTTGCATAGAGAGATTGATTTGATTGAAGAAGTAGCTAGATTGGATGGTTATAATAATATCCCCACCACTACACCTGTGGTAAGGGTTAAGACTGCCGGTAAAAATCCTGTCCAGGTTTTACAGGACAGGGCCAAGGACATTCTTGCCTCAATAGGATACTATGAGGTTGTAAACTACAGCTTTATCTCCCCCCTTTCAGTAGCCCTATTGAATTTAAATGCTGAACATCCCTATAAGAGATTCATCAGCATAAAGAATCCCCTTAGAGAAGATCAGTCAATCATGAGAACTACTTTGATTCCAGGACTTCTCAACACTATGAAGACCAATGTTTACAACAAGAATTTAGACTTAAAGTTATTCGAATTGGGGACGGTGTTTTATTCCGTCGAGCATGAAAAACTTCCTAAAGAAAAGAAGATGCTGTCTGCCCTTGCAACGGGGCTAAGATATGGTGAATCATGGAGTTTTCCAGGAGAAGGGATTGATTTCTATGATATTAAAGGTAGCTTGGAAAACCTTTTTGAAGGGTTAAATATCATGAACTTCAATTTTTTATCCACTCTAGACATACCGTACTTACACCCTGGAAAGTCTTCTATAATCATGGTTGATAATACTGAAATTGGCACCGTAGGTGAGGTTCATTCTGCAGTTCTGGAGGGCTACGAACTCTCCAATACTGTGTATATATTTGAACTCGATTTTGATCTAATGGTCAAACACACCTTTAGTGACAAAAAGATTAAACCATTATCAAAATATCCGCCAATCTACAGGGATATTGCATTAATAGTAGACGAGAGTGTTCAGTCCAAGGATATCTATAATGCTATCAATAAGCTTAGCAATAAACTAGTTGATAATATACAGGTTTTTGATGTATATAGAGGAAAATCTGTTGCCCATGGAAAAAAGAGCTTAGCTTATCGAATTAAATACCAGTCATACGAGCGAACACTAACAGACAAAGAAGTTAATAATATTCATGAAAAGCTGGTATCTAATCTGGTAGAGAAAGTAGGGGCTAGGATAAGGGAATAATAATTGGGGGAGGAAGAAAAAAAATGACAAAAGCAGATATCGTTGAAAGGGTCTATGAGAAGGTTGGAACCTCTAAAAAGGAGTCGGCAGAGGTTGTAGAAACAGTTCTCGATATCATCAAAGAGAATTTAAAGAACGGTGAAAAGGTAAAGATCTCCGGCTTTGGGAACTTCTCTGTTAGGAAAAAAAGACCCAGAAGGGGTAGAAATCCACAAACTGGTGGTGAAATTGAAATCACAGCCAGAAAAGTCCTTACTTTTAAACCCAGTCAGGTATTAAAGAAGGTCTTAAATTCTTAAATAAGTTAGAGCAATATTTCCCTATCCTTTGCGTTGTCCATTATACCAGGTATTTCAACATCCATTGCTCTACTGTCATTGACCTTTTCAATTTTGAGAAATACAATGAAAAACAAAGGGCGTGGGGCAAATCGAACAGACAATCCTATACCTGAAAAATTGTACTTTAAAATCAAGGAAGTAAGTGAGATTACAGGGGTAGAACCTTATATATTGAGATATTGGGAATCTGAGTTTAATATAATTAACCCTTCCCGCACCAAGTCCAAACAGAGGCTGTATAGAAGAAAAGACCTGGAATTAATCTTAGAAATAAAAAAACTCCTTTATGAAAAGCAATTTACCATTGCAGGAGCCAAGAAGAAACTCAAAGAATCCAACTTGTCCGAGGACAAAAATTTTCAACTGACACCTCCAAATGGAAAATACAAAACCCTTTTGAAGGATGTTAAAAAGGAATTAAATATAATAAAAGAATTCTTGAGTAAATCTCGATAATTTTTAGGCGGGACGTGGCGCAGCCTGGTAGCGCACCTGAATGGGGTTCAGGGGGTCGGAGGTTCAAATCCTCTCGTCCCGACCAATCAAACACATTTCAAACTCTTGGAAGCCTCTCTTTTAACTATCCTTTCATATTCATATTTTACCATTTTTTTCTTTATTTTTCCTTCAGAGAAGTTTATACTTTTCGTAAAGTTTTTTCTCAATCCTTTGGTAATATAGATATCGTTAGGAGCCAAAAGAAAAGGAGGACTATATGGGACTTGCCAAGGTAACGACGAAACTGATCAGTCTTATGGATCCTGAACAAGCCTTTGATTCGATCTTCCTAGTTGATTCGGTCAATAAAACATTGAAAAGACTTCCTGCGATACCACTTAAGTAGACAGAGCCTAACGTTTGACAAGAAATTTGACAAAGGTGAGGATGTTACCAAATACCTTGATATATCAAAAGCAAGAAGACCGGAACGAGAACAGAAAAGAGTAAATGTAGATTTTCCTTTGTGGATGATTCATTTATTGTTTGCCATATCCGTCAGAATTTTAGTATAATTTACGGTAAGATTCTTATACCTAATTTTTATGGACTTGTAAAAAGTCAAAATTGGGATGGCAAAGTAAAAAGCTCCGGATGCAAGGCGCGCAAATCCGAAGGAGTGAGGCTAACTTAGGGGTACGCAGCAACAAACCTGCCCTTGTGAAAGTGGGGGAAGGATGCAGTGCAACGCCACAGATGGACTTTTTATGAAGCCATCAATTTTAGTTATGAAGAGGAGGGGTAATATGAAACTTTTAATGGTTTTAATCTCATGCATTGCATATTTCGCTGTGCCTGTTTTTGCTCAGGAGCCTTCAGGGATGGACATTATGAAAGAACAAAAGAAAAGGCACGAAGCAGCTCAGGAGTATGAGAGCATAAAAATGGTGTTGATTGACAGCGCTAAAAACAAGGAGGCTCGTGATTTAAAACGGTATGCCAAAAAAGACAAGACAGGGCTTTTTAAATATCTTGCGCGTTTTGACGGTCCTGCAGACATAAGAGGAACAGCATTATTGACATGGGAGCAAAAAGGCAGGGAAGATGACCAGTGGCTTTACCTTCCGGCGTACGGACAGAAACTCAAAAGGATTGCAGGCGGAAATAAAAAAGGATACTTTATGGGAACTGACTTCTCTTATGAAGACCTCCGTCCTGAGAAACTTGAAGACCATACATATACTGTTATAAAAAAAGAGAAATTTGAAAATCAGGACTGCTCTGTTATTGAGGCATTGCCCGCAACAGACGAAGAAAAAAAGACCGGCGGTTATTCAAAACGAACCCTCTGGGTTACAGCGGATACCCTTGTTACATTGAAGGTGGATTTCTATGACCACAGTATGAAACTGCTGAAAACTCAGACTGCATATGACATAAAGACTATAAAGGGAAAGATGATGCGTGCAAACAAAATATTGATGACGCATCATCAAAACAATCATAATACCTTAATGGGACTGTTAGAGCGGAAAATAGACGAGAAAATAGACGATTCCGTATTCACTGAACGGGCGGTTGTAAGTTTTAAATAGAACATTTATGAGTCATTGTGATGAAAACCTGTTCCTAAAAGGTTCAGGAATTGCAGCAAGGACAGCCGAGACGGCTGTCCTACCATAAATAATAGTTATTTGCAGTTCTTTATTAGGAAGAAACGGTTATAAGTCATGAACATGGAAAAAATAGTAAGGCTGTCTTATGACAGGCCATGGATTGTAGTTATTATAACTGCCATTATAACTGCTGTGCTTGCTATTCCTGCGATTAGCCTCCACATAGATGTTTCAAGCGACAGGTTTATGGCAAAAGGCACTCCTGAAAAGGCCAAGTATGAGGATACAATAAAGGTCTTTGGTTCCGACGTCCTCTCCTTTATTTATATCAGGGATCCAGAGTTATTTACTGAAAAGAAATTAACCCGTCTCAGAGCCATGTTTGACCAGCTTGCCAATCTGAAAGGCGTTGAGAAGGCGGAAAGCCTGTTCACAATCAATAATATTAAAGGCGAGCAGGGGGGTATTGATACAGCGCCTCTCCTTGATATTATACCTGCTGATCCCAATGAACTTCAGAAAAAGCAGAAAGACGCTATTGATAATCCGATCATCAGGAAGAGTTTTATTTCTCTTGATGGCAAATCTACGGTTATATCGCTTTACCTCAGCAGGGATAAAAAAGACTATAAGTTCGACAGCAGAATAAAGACGGATATAGAAAAGGTTACTGCTACATATAAAGGCGATTTTCAGGAAATCTTCCAGACAGGCGCGCCGTATGTGAATACCTCTATGTCAGAGTATATCGTGGATGACCAGCTCATATTGGTGCCGGTCGCTGTGTTCGCTTTGCTTTTTGTTATCCTGTTGACGCTGCGTAATATACACGGGGCAATAGTCCCTATAGTCAACGCTGGTATAAGCATTATATGGACATTCGGCTTTATGAGACTGTTCGGCGTACCGATAAATCCCTTAACTGCAATTGTGCCTGCCATTATGATTGTCATAGGGGCTACAGAAGACACCCACATGGTTGCCGAGTTTTTGGAAGCCACAAAAAAGGGCGAATCTCCGAGAGAGGCAGTTCTCGTCGGCATAGGGAAAAAGCTCAGCACGGCGTTCTTCTTAACAGCGTTTACCACAGTTATCGGATTTGGCTCTATTGCCTTCAATGATGTGACCATTCTGCAGGATTTTGGAATTGCATCCGCCTTGGGTTTCTTCCTGAATTTCTTTGTAACAATAACCATGACGCCTGTATATCTGAGATTTTTTGGAAAGCAGGTAATGGCAAAGGGTTTTCATGGAGAATCAAAAGACAGCAAAATCCTTGAGAGAATTGTGAGGACAGTGATTTATTGGGGCACTCAGTACAGAAAAAGGATAATAGTCATCAGTTCTTTACTCCTTATTATATCGATAATTTTTACATTTCGTATCTATGTGAATAACGATGTTATTTCGTATTTCAGGGCAAGTTCGCCGATTGTCCGCGCTGCCCAGAAAATGCATGATAACTTGTCAGGTCAAAACCTGTTCTATATCACTATTGATAAGGATACAGGGGATTTTAAAAAGGCAGATAACCTGAAAAAGATAGAGAAGGTTAAATCCTATTTAAAAAATCTCAACGCATTTGATTCTGTCCTGAGTCTCCCGGACTATATAGCTCTTGTCAACAAGGGGATGCAGAACGGAGATCCGGCTTTTCATAAAGTGCCTGATTCTGACAGCCTCATAGCCCAGTATCTTTTGTTTTTCCAGCGCAGTGATATAGAAAGGTTTGTCTCAGGCGATTACTCAAAAATAAATATAATGGTTCGTCACAATATAAACTCTTCCACACAGCTTAATGCACTTGTGGATAAAATAAGAAAAGACCTGAACAGCGGACGCTTCGGCAATTTCGATAAGGTATTGGTCACAGGCGAAGGGATTTTAATTGCGGAGGCTGCTGAAAGCTTTATATCAGGACAGGTGTCTTCTCTTCTTTCAACAGCATTCATTATAGCGGCGATAATGGGATTTCTCTTCCTGTCCGTGAAAGCCGGGCTGATAGTTCTGATTCCGAACCTTCTGCCGGTCTTTATATTCTTCGGTTTTATGGGTTTACTAGGCATCCCCTTAAACGCCGGAACTGTTATGGTAGCTGCAGTTACCATAGGAATTGCTGTCGATGACACAACTGTATTTATGGTTCTCTACAATCAGAATCTTAAAAAGTATGGCGATGAAAAACGGGCACTTGAGGATACACTTTTATCTGAGATTAAGCCTATATTCATTTCAAGCGTTTCATTAGCCGCAGGGTTCGGTACATTAGTTTTCTCAAAATTTGTTCCGATAGCCCAGTTTGGGGCATTGAGTGCATTTGTTATGATTATCGCATTTGCTACAGAACTTTTCATAACCCCGCTTACACTCTCGTCTGTTCGTCTTATCACATTATGGGATGCTATAGGGCTTGAACTTAGAGAGCGTCTTATTAATAAATCCGTGCTCTTAGAGGGATTCAGCAAGTTTCAGATCAGAAGGCTTATCCTGATGTCTCATATAATAGAAGCTGAGGCAGGAGAACATATAATTCATGAAGGCGATACGGGCGATAAGATGTATCTTGTTGTAGACGGCCAAATGTCTGTATCAAAACAGGTCAACGAACAGCGAACAGTTATTGCCAGCTTAGAACCGGGAGATGCGTTTGGCGAGATCGCACTGGTGAGCAGCCAGCCAAGGACAGCGGATGTCTTTGCTGTAACCAATGCAAAACTCTTATCGTTAGACTGGAAAACACTTGAGAGGCTGCGCCACCTGAGCCCGTTCATTACCTCAAGACTTTTCTTGAACCTCTCAAAGATTTTAGGGACCCGTCTTACAGAAACTACGGAGAAAATGGTATGCCGTTTATAGCTTTCTGCCTTGCAATTATTATATGCGTTATGTTTCCGCCGAGTCTTTTTGCTCAGGACAAAGATACGAAGAAGATTGATGACCTTGATGCTCTGCTCTCTTCAGAAAAACCTGCAAACCAGGAAGACAAAAATCCTTTCTCCCGTGCTTTTAAACAGGCAAAATGGACGTGGAGTGTGACAGGATATAACTTTACCCAGGACAATGAACATCAGGATGAGAGTAAAGGAGACGACACAAAGTTATGGCAATCTTACACGCAGTTGTTAATGGATACATGGTTAGAATTGGGAGGATATGAAACCAAGATTGACCTGCTTTTTCAGTATGGCTCCGAGAAAGATCAATACACTTCTAACCGGATTGCATATTTTTCACAACTATACGTGAAGAAAAAAATTGATAAGTCGGACTTTGTCGCAGGCTATAAATATATAGAGGACGGGATCAGCACGCTTTTTTCGCCTTCAAAGCGGATTGCAAAGTATGATGCTGACCATCCCACTGACCCTGATAAGCTGGGTGTCTGGCAGTTGTCATGGACGTATTACTATACAGGCAACAACAGCACTGAAGTAAGAATACTCCCTTATTTTGAAAAGTCGAGACACCCTCCTGAACCGTCCCGCTGGATGGCAGGTAAAGGCGATTATGATCTGGTTGATTCAGATCTGCCCGGAAAAGCTGGTGAGGATTACCAGATTACAGAGGAAAAAATACGTCATAGGCTAACAGACTCGGGCTTTATGATTAAGCAGAAGATGACTGTTGAAAGCATTGATTTCTTTTTAAGCGGATATGCAGGATATTTGCCTGAGCCGGTGCTGAAACGCGTTAGTGAAAACGAATATGAAAAAGTTTATATAAAGGGCGGTATCATAGCAGGGGGCTTTTCAACGACATACGGCAAGTGGGAGTGGCATGGAGAAGGTGTCTGCCAAATTCCTGAGAACCACAAAGAAGATACATATATCAGCTATGTATTTGGGACAGAATATGACCTTAATACATTCCTGAAGATTGGTGCAATAGACTCTGCAAAGCTTACTGTTGAATATTCAAACGAATTGGTTATTGAAGATCAGTACCATCCTGAGTATCCTGCAAATACGCGGTCTTCACGTTTCGGACGCAACGCAATATACATATTGCAAAAAGTTGATATTGATGACAAGAATAATGTTTCTTATTACAGCGTTTATAACATCTCCAAGAAAGACAATACACACCGCTTAAGTTATGAACATAAATTCAAGGGAAGCAATTCCATAGAAACGGCATTTGAATGGTTTAATGGTGAAGAGAAGACACATTTCGGCCGCTGGGATGAGAACGACAGGTTTATAATCCGATACACCAAGAAATTCTGATTAATGCCTGTCCCCACTGACCCCATCACACTATGTATCTTTCTATTATATCAATACACTCTTTATTATTTTCTAAGGTGGCAATCGAAAGTGGTGTTGCACCCCTTTTATTCTCAATTTTAAGGGTATCAGGTGACCTTTCAATAATAAACTCGAGGCATTCCTTTTGGCCCTTTTCAGCCGCTACAAAAGCAGGGGTTGCTCCAGTGTTATCCTGAATCCTGATGGTATCAGGCTCTTTTTCTAATATAAACTCGAGGCATTCCTTTTGGCCCTTTTCAGCAGCTATAAAAGCAGGGGTTTTCCCATCATTGTTTGGGGTCATTAATATATCAGATGCCTTCTCAAAAATAAACTCCAGACACTCCTTTCTGCCTTTCTCAGCAGCTACAAAAGCAGGGGTTGCTCCAGTGTTATCCTGAATCCTGATGGTATCAGGCTCTTTTTCTAATATAAACTCGAGGCATTCCTTTTGGCCCTTTTCAGTAGCTATAAAGGCGGGGGTTTTTCCGTCGTTATTTGGGGTTTTAAGGGTTTCAGGTGCCTTTTCGAATATGAACTCAAGGCATTCCTTTTGGCCCTTTTCAGCAGCTATAAAGGCAGGGGTTTTTCCGTCGTTATTTGGGGTTTTAAGGGTTTCAGGTGCCTTTTCGAATATGAACTCGAGGCATTCCTTTTGTCCCTTTTCGGCAGCTACAAAAGCAGGGGTTTTCCCGTCGTTATCTGGAGTTTTAAGGGTTTCAGGTACCTTTTTGAATATGAACTCGAGGCATTCCTTTTGTCCCTTTTCAGCAGCTACATATGCAGGGGTTGCTCCTGGTATTACGCCCCTTTCGGTTTGAATTTTGAGTGTATCAATCGCCTTTTCAGCAATAATCTCAAGGAAGTCTCTGAGACCCTTTTCGGCAGCTATAAAAGCAGGAGTTGCTCCATCCCTATTCTGGGTCATGAGAGTCTCAGGTGCCCTCTCGGCAATAATTTGTAGACACTCCTTGTAGCCCTTTTCCGCAGCAAAATAAGCAGGGGTATCCCCGGATCTGTGACGTGTAGAAAAAGATTGAATCGAAATCTTTTTTAGCTTTTGTATATCCTTGTTTGAAATTAATTCTCTAACCTCATCATAGGATAATGTCTTGTTTTTTCCGAAAAGATCAAAAAACCCCATTTCAGAGCTCCTTTTTTTATATATAATATTGGAAACCTAAGCTGAATGTATATCATAAACAACGATTTGTTACAATAGGTTTTAACAGAGTAGGCTTAAATAATCCTCATAAAAATGATTAATATGGGTCACCTATTTCCAAAACAGGTTTTTTTGAACAGCCTCCAGATATTCTTTATAATTAAAACCAGGGCTCCGTTCCTTTGTGTGGCACCTAAGGCAGACATATTCACTAATATTTTTAACTATATTCCCTCCTCTTTGGTGCTTATCTCCTGGTCCATGGCACTCCTCACATTGGACGCCTTTGAATTTTTCTAAACGACCCGGGTTTGAAAAACCACCTTCCCTATCATATCCAGTAGTATGGCATCCTATACATTCCAAATCGAACTGCTGATTTTTGTTAATCAAACTTTGGTATGCCCTGGCATGTCTGGTCTCCTTCCAGAATTCATATTCCTTTGGATGGCACGTTTGACAAACCTTATCCCCTACAAAAACATTGGCTGTTATCACCTTTTCCCTTCCTGGGTTATAGGTTTCGAATTTCTTTCTATAGAAGTTGTCCTCTCTGGCTATTCCGGATATGCCCTTTTTATACTTCTTGATTAAATCACTAATCTCTGCATCGTCTTTTATAGTATCCCCTAAGGGGAGAACCACATTTTTATATGCAGCCTTTTTAATAAAATCTTCTGCCTTTACATTATCATGAAGGGTCAAATCCAGTATCCCAAGATACTGTCCCTCTTTGTATGCCTGTAAAATAAGGGTGTTATTAATTATAATCGGGGAATCAAGTTTTACCTTGTCATGCCCGCCGATAATTATATCTATTTCTGGGATTCTCTTGGCTAATTCTTTATCAGAGAGAAGCCCAAGATGAGTCAGGGCTATAATTAAATGGGTTTTACCCTTTAACTCGGAAACCAGTGTTTTTGCCGTTTGAAAAGGATCTTTAACGGCTAAATTGCTTGATGTGTCTTTGCTAAATCTACTCTGGATATCCGGGGTAATTAAACCAAGTATACCAATCTTTAAACCGTTAATGTCCTTGATAATATAAGGTTGAAACAGGGGCTTCCCAGTGTTTTTGTCTATCAAATTGGCGGAAAGGAATGGAAATTTAGCCGATTCTGCCTTCTTCATAAGGTACTTTACCCCCAGGGCTAGATCATAATCCCCGACATTGAAGGCACTGCATCCGATCCTGTTGAAGGATTCGAGGATCAGGTCTGCCTTTAATCTCAGCTGTTTTTTTAGGGGTTCAGACATGTAGTAGTCCTTGAAGAGAAGATCACCAGAGTCCAGAATGAGGAGGTTGTCCCTTTCCTGTTTCAATTTCTTGATATAGGTTGCCTTCCTGGCAAGACCGCCATGTCTATTATTGCTTCACCCACAGGGGTCAGTTTCACCGCGGACATCATTGGTATAAACAATGGTAATCTGATAAGACTTAGCGGCAAAAGCACTTGTTGAGAGCTCCAAAAGAGACAAGATAACTGAGGTTATTATTAAAGTGCAACAGAGAAAGGCGGGTCTTGTTTTTTGATAGTTCATTTTTCAATCATGTCTCTTACTTTAGCTAACCCTTCTTCGCCATTTATTGGCACGACTTTTCCAGATCGAATTTCATCTCTCCTTTTTTTAACTTCAGCCAAATGGCTTTTAGTTACTTGAGGATCTATATCATCCTCAATGCTAGCAACAAGCTTTTCGGCAAGAATTGCTCTGGAATCGTTAGGCAGTAGTTTAGTTTCAGAAAATATTTCTTCGAGTGACATTGGCATAATTATTACCTCCTTTTCTTTCCAATATAATTTATTGGACATCGTAGGCACAAGGTAAGGGGTGAATACCCTCAATTATATTATTTTTGCATATCGCAGAGTTCAGCCGCACGGTTCTTTGTGTCGGCTGGAACGAAAGGTTAGCCTTGGCAACTCACTTGCATATGTATGCGCGCCCGCTCACGTAAGGGCTGTAGCCCCCTGGATATGTTGGTCCACAGGA
Source organism: Desulfobacteria bacterium (assembly GCA_041648535.1). Lineage (GTDB taxonomy): Bacteria > Desulfobacterota > UBA8473 > UBA8473 > UBA8473 > UBA8473. Next base: position 16,689 of record JBAZOX010000018.1, read on the forward strand.
TATGCGTAGCACCCCAAGCAGCTGCCTTCTCGACGGTTTCATTCTTTGCGTTTTGAATGCCTGTCGATGCTGCTATGTTACCCCATCCTGACGAGCCGTGAACGTCTCGGGAATATTCAGGGGACATAATACTGATTAATCGAATATCCCTCACACATCAAAATATTAAGTACTATGTCCCCCGAATATCCTAGAGGGGTATCCCCCCTTAGTTGATTGTTTTTAGCAGTGCCTTTATTTTTTCTTTTGCCACGGATTCTTCCACTGGGATAATTTCAAACGTTCCTCCGCTTTTTTTGTCTGTTACAGCTTTTGCAATTAAATCACCAATAGGGCCAGTAAGACGAGCAGCCTTGTGCGCACCAGTTGGTGATACCAAAAAATAATATGACTGCCCCGCCTTTACGTCGACGGATAGTTGTCGATTTGTCAACCACTTCGATATCTGGAGGACAACAGTACATGTCCCCGGATTGACATCTATAAAAGCCATTGTGTCTTGCTTCAGGTCTTTAGAGTGCTTTTCAACGGAGACTCGAACTGTATCACCCCAGAAAGACCCTTCTCCTATAAAAAACAATCGTGCTTGCCCTTTTGTCGGTTCAAATAGCGCAGCCCTTGTAGCCCCCGCATTTACCAGTTCAGTTATAATGTCCATTCGATTATATAAACGAAGAGCCAAATCTAACAATGCTTCCGACTCATTATTCCTTGCATTGACATCGGCCCCCCTTTTGATTAACAGCTTAACAGCATTAATATTCGGCACATAATAAGCTGCATGTGCCAAAGGTGTACTCCCCGAATTATCTCGTGACTCTATGTCGGCACCCTTGTCTATCAGGATGTTTATTACTTCAAGCTGACCACAAGCGGCAGAAAAAATGAGAGCGTCATATCCGTCGCTATTCTTAGCCTTTATGTCGGCGCCTGATTCAATTAGGTACTTCGCTGCGTCGACTTTATTGCTACATATTGCGTACATGAGCGCTGTTTTCCCATGCCGATCCGCTTCGTCTATGTCGTGTCCTTTGGTGTGTAAGCTCCTTATTGTGCTGATCTCTCCAGAATTAGCTGCGTTAATCAATGGACCGCGCGTAAGGGCACATCCATAAGCTACAAGTAGGATCACAATACAGACTGCCAGTTTATAAGTTATCGTCATAGAAAGGATATTTCGTGTAATACCATTTGCATGTTCCCATTTCATAGTCGCGTCCCTCTACTCACGTTTTCGCGCCAAACGACACCTTGTGAATCGGCCTTGATTAGAACTCGTTTTTTTATGAGTTCGCTTATTCGGGGGGCATAATACCGATTAATCGAATATCCCTCACACATCAAAATATTAAGTACTATGTCCCCCGAATATCTGAAAATATTAAGTGGCTCCTCGCTAAAATGTATGGGTAATCCGATTCAGGACATGATAGAAATCCGTCATCAAACGATGTAGGAGGTTAAGACGGATCATCATGAAAGATACGGAACTATTT
>JBAZOX010000019.1:0-18139 GCA_041648535.1 Desulfobacteria bacterium
CTCGGCATAGGGGTTCAGCCCCCAACACCCAGTTGGGGGAATATCCTGACCGCAGGAAAAGACAATATAGAAATTGCCTGGTGGCTATCTCTTTACCCTGGATTGGCTATTCTCATTACGGTGCTGGGATACAATCTTCTGGGAGAAGGTATAAGAGATGCCATAGACCCAAGATTGAAAACTTAGATTATATCCGATCCTGTTTGTCTATGTGTCTTTCAATTCTTTTATTACTGTGTTATTGATAGAAGACCTTTAAAAAAACTATGGTAACTATTCTTGACCTTCCTCAGTCAGTAACCATTGTAGAGGTAGGCCCGAGGGATGGCCTGCAAAATGAAGGGATAGAAGTCTCTACCGACCAAAAAGTACATCTGGTAAACTGTCTGTCCCAAACTGGTCTAACCCGAATAGAGGTTACCTCCTTTACCCATCCATCATGGATTCCCCAATTAAAGGATGCTGAATCGGTGATGAATCAGGTTCATAGGGAAGAAGGTGTGTCTTATAGTGCGTTGGTCCCCAACAAAAGGGGCTATGAGCGGGCAATGGAATGCCAGGTAGATGAGCTGGTGCTTTTGGTGTCTGCCAGCGAGACCCACAATCTAAGAAACGTCAATCGTGCTATTTCTGAATCCTTAAAAGATATAGAGGAGATATCTCTTGATGTTCCCAAAGATAGGGTAAGAATGCGCGGGGTTATTGCCATGGCGTTTGAATGCCCTTTTGAGGGTAAAATCTCCATTGACCGAGTTATAGATATTGGCAAAGAGTTTAAGAGAATGGGAGCATACGAAATAGCCTTAGCCGATACCGCTGGGTTAGCCAACCCTGCACGGGTATTTGAGGTTTTCTCAATGGTTACCCATGAATTGTCCGGAATCTCTCTGGCAGGGCATTTTCATAATACTTATGGTTTTGGCATGGCCAATGTTTTTGCTTCGTTACAGTGTGGTGTAAGTGTTTTTGACGGCTCCATAGGGGGATTGGGAGGATGTCCCTATATACCTGAAGCATCGGGGAACATAGCTACCGAGGACATTGTATACATGATGGAAACAATGGGCATTGAAACAGGTATAGAGCTAGATAGCCTTTTGGAATGCAGTAAATTGACTGAGGGATTGGTGCAAAAACCGTTAACCAGTTATTTATCAAAACAAAAGAGGATAAAGTATTAGATGTAGGGGGGGGTATAATGTCAGATATGTCCGAGATAGAGAAGACAGCAATGGAAAACAGAGATCATTGGCTGAAGGAAGAGGAAGGGCTCTATGCCCATAGGCAGGAGGCATACGATGTTGGCGGACAAAAGCAGCTTGATAGATTGGCCAAACAGGGGAAAGAGCCTGTTAGGCACTTAATTGACCGGTTGATTGATCCCGGCACAGAATTCTTTGAAGTAGGCATAGATGCCGGGTTCGAGATTGGATACCCGGAACAGCCCCACATACCAGGGGGTGGTCTGGTTACGGGAGTGGGCAGTATTCACGGTAAGGACTGCATGATCTTCGGAAACGAGAGTAGGATGACAGCAGGGACATACTATCCTATAACCTTGAAGAAACATATGCGTGCCCAGAGGATCGCTGAAGAATGCGGTCTGACCTGTGTATATATCGCTGATTCAGGCGGTATCTTTTTGCCCATGCAAGAGGGGTGCTTTGCAGATGAGGGAATGTTTGGCTCCATGTTTTACAATATGTGCAATATGTCCGCCAAGGGGATCAAACAATATACCCTAAGTACCGGCGGCAACACCGCCGGAGGTGCCTATATAGTCTATCTTGCATGTGAGTCCATTATGATTGAAAAGATGGCATTTGCCTTTTTGGCAGGACCACCGATGGTCAAATCGGCCATAGGCGAAGACGTGAGCATGGAAGACTTAGGTGGAGCTTATGTTCATGCAAGACATTCGGGAGGCTGCGACCACTTTGTGAAAAGCCAGGAGGAAGGCATTGATAAGCTAAGAGAACTGATCAAATTTGATCCACCCCGGAAGACACATATCGACCGCCGAGAGATTAAAGAGCCTAAAGTTCCTGTGGAAAAACTCTATGAGATACTACCAAGAGACACCTACAGGGCTATTAATGTAAGAGAGGTGATCAAGTGCATTGCAGATGACAGTTATTTCTCAGAATATAAAAAGGAGTATAAACCAGGCCGGGGTGATACAATCGTCTGTGGCAAAATGTGGCTGAAGGGCATTCCGGTGGGGGTTATAGCCTCCAATGGGGTAGGGGTAATCTTTATCGAAGCAGCCAGAAAGGCGGCAGAATGGATGATCCGCTGTGGGAACGATAAGACCCCCCTGTTGTTCATACAGAATGCCCCTGGATATATGGTGGGCAAACAGGAAGAATGGGGAGGGATCGGCAAGTATGGGGCGGATATGGTTCGTACGTGCAGTACTGTTCAGGTACCGAAGATCCAGTGGGTTATAGGGCCTGACCACGGAGCCGCCAATTATGGAATGTGTGGCAGGGCATATAAACCAAGGTTTTCCTTCCAGACGATGCGTGCCAGGACTTCTGTCATGTCCGGAAGGACAGCAGCCTTTATCCTAACCAGCCTTGAAAGAAAGAAGGCAGAGGCCTCGGGCAAGGAGATGGATGAAGAAGAGGTGGCAAGATTTGATGCTATGATGAGGGAAAAGTACGAGCGCGAGGCTCATCCCTTCTTCACCGGGGCGCGTCTATTTCACGATGGTGTAATTGCCCTAAAAGAGTCCAGGGATGTTCTGGGAAGGGCTTTTGAGCTGGCTCTACATAAGCCGATTCCAGATTCCGTCTTTGGGAATGTAAAGTTTTAGCTGCATCTACAGGACATTTCTATTTTGCGTTGACATTTTCCGGTTAAAATTGTTGACAAAAATATAGTAGTATGTTAAATGAAACAATAAATGAATATTCATTCATTTTTGTATTGTCTTTTCAGGAAAGTCCAATTGTTGCAATGACAGTAGCTGATCAATGGAAAACAAGAGAAAACTTTTCAGGCTGATCGGTAGATACAGTACAATTGGGCTGGAAATGGTTATCTCGGTTGTTATTGGCATCCTCTTTGGATGGTGGTTAGACAGGTTGTTCAATACTAAACCATGGTTAACAATAGTCTTCATGCTGTTTGGTATTGTAGCCGGGTTCAGAAGTCTATTTAAGTTACTGAAGGATATAGAAAAGGATGACGGAATTAACCAGGAGTAATTGTGTGAAAGAAGTTAAAGAAGAATCAAGGCTTACTTCTATTCAGAGAAATAATATTATAATACTTCTGGTTCTTACCCTGGGCAGCATAGTCTATAAATCATCTGCTGTTACTCTGGGAGTGTTTTTAGGAGGGGCTATAGTCATCCTAAATTTTTGGTTTCTTCGCAAGATTATTGAGGGTGGTTTTAAAAAGAGAGATAATGCTGCGGCTTTCGCATTGAGTTATTTTTTTAAATTTGCTGCCCTGGTTGCAATTATATTTGTGGTTATCTATTCTGGTATTGTGAATACGCTTAGTCTAATAATAGGACTCTCGACGGTATTCATCGGTATTGCTCTAGATGGATTTGTTCAAGTATTAAAAAAATCATAGGGGAGAAGACAGATCATGGGACATGATTTTACATGGGTTTCAACATTACCGTTCTTTGATTTTTTTACATCTCTTTTGGGTCATGAGCATGACGCTAATGCTGTTTATCATGGAATACTGGTATTTTTGGTTCTAACTATTCTTGTCCTTATAGGTTATGCAAGAAAGTCTAAAGACCTTATTCCTGAAGGCAAAGCTAGTCTTGCGAATTTTCTGGAGGTGCTTGTTGAAGCAGTCCTTGGATTGGTAGAAAACACATTAGGACATGAGGGAAGAAGGTTTTTACCTTTGATCGGTACCCTTGCCATATTTATATTATTCTGTAATCTGTTGGGGCTTTTCCCAGGGTTTTTGCCGCCAACAGACAATATCAATACAACGGCCGCATGTGCACTAACTGTATTCTTCTACTATCATTATGTAGGGATTAAGAGACATGGATGGAAGTATGTGAAACAGTTTACCGGACCTTTTTGGCCTATAGCTCCGCTGATGCTTCCTATTGAGGTTATAAGTCATTTAGCCCGTCCATTATCATTATCCCTTAGGTTATTCGGAAATATTACAGGGGATCATTTGGTTCTAGTGATCTTTTCTGGTTTGATACCACTGATTGTTCCGATCTTTGCATTGGGTCTTGGCATTTTTGTTTCCGTCATTCAATCTTTAGTGTTTATTCTTCTTTCAATGATGTACATATCAGGTGCTCTTTCTGAAGAACATTAAGGAGTGATAAAAGAGTAAGGTCTAAGTGTTGTCCATGATATTTAATCTCTAAATAGAAAGGAGGATTGCGGATGAGGCGAAGGGCAAGAATAATTTTGTTTTTTCTAGTTGTTACCTTATTTTCCATTGTCCCTATGGCTTTTGCAGAAGAAGGAAGTGGCGTTTTGGATTCCACTGCGAAGAGTGCTATAGCCATAGCGAGTGGATTTGCCATTGGGATTGCTGCCTTCGGTGGTGGATTAGGGCAGGGCAGAGCCATTGCAGCCGGGCTTGAAGGTATTGCTAGGAATCCAGGTGCTTCAGGTCAGATAATGACACCAATGATTATTGGTCTTGCTTTGATTGAGTCCCTGGTTATCTATGCTTTTGTAATATCCTTTATGCTGTATATGAAGCTGTAAATCAAAATTGGGATGGCAAAGTAAAAAGCTCCAGATGCAAGGCGCGCAAATCCTGAGGAGTGAGGGGCAGTTAAGGATACGCTGCAACAAGCCTGCCCCTGCGAAAGCAGGGGAAGGATGCAGTGCAACGCCGCAGATGGACTTTTTAAGAAGCCATCATTGTTTTTTCTTCGTGATTGGAATGCTTTGAGGAAAGAAAAGATTATAATTTTAACCTAGTAATTGGCTTTTAAGGCAGGCTTGGTATGCCTTAAAAGCCAATACTAATTTTAGTTGATTACCTTCTTTAAAAATTGACCGGTGTAAGATTCACTTATGCCTGTCAGTTCTTCCGGGGTTCCACATGCCACTACTTCCCCACCTTTTTCTCCACCTTCTGGCCCTAAATCAATTATAAAGTCTGCGGTTTTTATTACATCAAGGTTATGCTCGATTACAATAACCGTATTCCCTGCATCGATCAGTTTATTTAAAACATGGAGTAACTTTTGAATGTCAGCAAAATGAAGGCCTGTAGTTGGTTCATCCAGAACATAGAGGGTCTTCCCTGTACTCCTTTTGCTTAATTCTTTTGCCAACCTTACCCTTTGAGCTTCTCCACCCGAAAGGGTAGTAGCTGACTGTCCTAATTTTATATAATTTAAGCCCACGTCAGAAAGGGTCTGAAGTTTTGCCTTGATCTTTGGGATTCTGTTTAAAAAAGCAAAGGCCTGATCTACCGTCATGTCTAAGATATCAGCAATATTCTTTCCTTTGTATTGTATTTCTAATGTTTCCCTGTTGTATCTTCTCCCCTTACATACCTCACACATAACATAAATATCAGGAAGGAAATGCATCTCGATCTTTATAGTTCCGTCACCTCTGCACGCTTCACACCTTCCTCCCTTGACATTAAAACTGTATCTTCCCGGCCTATATCCCCGTGCTCTTGATTCCGGAAGTTTGGAGAATATATCTCGGATATGAGTAAAAACCCCGGTATAGGTAGCTGGATTAGAACGAGGGGTTCTTCCTATGGGGCTCTGGTCTATATCTATAACTTTATCTATATACTCAAGCCCTTCAATCCCCGTAACCTTTCCGGCTCGTTCTTTGGTATGGTAGAGTTTTTGAGCTAAAACCTTGCATATTGTATCAATTACCAATGTACTTTTCCCTGAACCAGAAACCCCGGTCACACAATTAAACAGGCCCAGGGGTATCTTAACCGATATATTTTTCAAGTTGTTTTCAGTAGCCCCCTTTACAACGAAGTATCTTTTGTCAGGCCTGCGTCGTTTAATAGGTACTGGAATCGTTAATTTTCTGGAGAGATACTTCCCTGTTAAAGAATTTTCGTCTTTAACTATTTCTTGTGGTGTACCACAGAAGACTACCTTTCCGCCGTCAACCCCTGCGCCAGGACCCATATCCACGATATAGTCAGAGGAAAGAATGGTTTCTTCATCGTGTTCTACAACCAATACAGTGTTGCCTATATCGCGTAATCTCTTCAAGGCTTCAAGAAGTCTGATATTATCCCTTTGATGCAATCCTATACTGGGTTCATCCAATATATATAGAACTCCTACCAGGCTCGAACCAATCTGAGTAGCGAGCCTGATACGTTGTCCCTCCCCCCCAGATAGAGTAGCTGACGGCCGATCTAAGGTTAAATAGTCTACACCAACATTTATTAGGAATCCCAACCTTTCCCGAATCTCTTTTAATATTCGCGCTGCTATCTCCATATCCCGATCACTTAGCCAAATGCTAGAGAATAGTTTAGAGGCTTCTTTTATTGAAAGGTTTGTCATATCACATATTGACCTGCCGTCTACCTTAATGAAAAGGCTTTCCTGACGTAATCTGTTTCCGTGACAGGTAGGACAGGGATGATTGTTCATATACCTCTCTAATTCTTCTCGAATGAAGTCGGAATCGGTCTCCCTATATCGGCGTTCAAGGTTATTTATAACCCCTTCAAACTCTTTATAATGAAAGACCTTCCTTTCATTTAATTCAAAGTGGAATTTTATCTTTTCCTCTCCGGAACCATAGAGGAGAGCGTGTTGAATTTTAGGAGACAAGTCCTTGAAGGGGGTGTATATATCTATCTCATAGTGCTCACTCAAGGCATCTAACATTTGATGGAAATAGCTGGAGTTTCTTCTGGCCCAGGGCAAAATTGCCCCTTCCCTCAGCGACAAACTGGGGTTGGGTACAATAAGATCAGGGTCGAAGTGCATGGTAGTCCCTAATCCTCCACAAGTAGGACAGGCTCCGTAAGGGTTATTAAAAGAGAACATCCTTGGGGTTATTTCTGGGTAACTGATACCACAGTCTATACAGGCAAACTTTTCACTGAATGTTAGTTCCTCACCACCAATTATCTCTACCTTAACTATTCCTTCGGAGAGGTTAAGGGCAGTCTCCAGAGAGTCTGCAAGCCTCTTTTTTATATCTCCCTTAATGATAAGCCGGTCTATTATGACATCTATATGGTGCTTCTTGTTTTTATCCAGGATGATCTCTTCGCTCAGGTCTCTTATCTCCCCATCAATTTTAACCCTCACATAACCATCCTTTCGTAGTTGATTCAGCTCTCTTCTATATTCTCCCTTTCTTCCCCTAACTATTGGTGATAAGATGACGATCCTGGTTTCATCCGGTAAATCAATTATTTGGTCAACGATTTGCTGAACAGTTTGAGAGAGAATCTCTTTGCCGCATTTATAGCAAAAAGGTTTACCGACCCTGGCAAACAGTACTCGCAGATAGTCGTATATCTCAGTAACCGTTGCGACAGTGGAACGAGGATTTTTACTAATTGCTTTTTGTTCAATAGAGATAGCCGGCGAAAGACCCTCAATGGATTCTACGTCAGGCTTTTCCATCTGTTCCAAGAACTGCCGGGCATAAGCAGAAAGAGACTCCACATATCTTCGCTGTCCTTCAGCATAAATAGTATCGAATGCAAGGGTTGATTTTCCAGAACCGCTTAATCCTGTAATTACTACCAATTTATCCCTGGGAATATCAACATCAATATTCTTAAGGTTATGTTCTCTGGCTCCTTTGATTATTATTTTGTTGCTTACCATGATTTTCTAATCCTAGATTTGACGGCTTCGCAAAAAGTCCATCTGCGGCGTTCCGCTGCATCCTCAGTCATTGCAGCGTACAGGTAAGTACGCCTCATTCCTTCGGATTTGCGCGCCTTGCATCTGGAGCTTTTTACTGTGCCGTCTGATTTTTGACTTTTTACGACTTCATCAAATTTTATCTTTAGGGTACCAGGATGAAGAGAGGAGAATTTTTTATTTTAATTTATCCTGGCTTAAATTGCAAAGCAAATTTAATTTTGGGGTGGAACTCGGAACACACATCGTACCCCCTGGTTTCTCTTTTATGTATGGGAAAGCGAGGTTATAAAATTTAGGGCTGTCAGGCAGGCCCATGAGAAGTAGAGTCTTCTGATACCTTGTTTTCAGCTTGAGGTGCCAAGCCGGCACCTCAAGCTGAAACACTTGCCAAATTCCTGATACAGTACTTCAAAATCCCGTTAGAGATTCCATCTCTAACGGGAAAACCCAACCTAAAGAACCCGCCAATCTTCATCAAACCGTAACAATAGTGTGTTATCTGTAATTCAGACAGTAGACTATAGACATCAGACATTAGACTGAAGGGGAGAAAGTGGCCAGAGATTACACAAAGATAAAGGGTATCTGTTCACAGTTTACGGTTTGCAGTTAACAGTTGGCAAAAATGCTTCAAGCTTTATATAACAGCAAGCTTAAGCTTGCTGTTGTAATTGCCGTGAACGGTAAACTGAGAACCGTGAACGGTTACAGAAAAGTCTGATGTCTAAAGTCGGAGGTACAGTGTCTGAATTGCAGAGGAAGGGCAATAAAGGACTGGAAATTTTGTAAGGGGTATGATAGAAGTTTCAAAGAAGTGGTTAGGATAAAACATACTATCCATGGAGATGAAAGGTGAGGAAAGAAATGGGCAAAGATGCTTCAATTTACTGGGATAAATAACTTAAGACTTAAGCTAGAAAGGAGATAACATCATGGTGGATAAAAAAATAGAACCTAAAGAGATTTCCATGTCAAACACCAAGCAAGAAATGCTGGCTACCTATAATGCGTTACTGAAACAATTGCAGGAGAAGGAGGAAGCGGAACTGAAACCGGAAAAGAAGATCGAAGAGAAAAAGATGAAAGAGGTTATGGAGGTCGCAGATTCCCTGTCTTCGGAAGGGGTTGTAAAGGGGGCCAGCAGCCTCAAACTGGAAATCGGAAAGATGCTCACCCAGATCTCCGATCAACTGGAGGAAGAGGTCAACAAATTCAAGGGGATTCAGAAGGCCATTGAAATCAAAGAAAATGAATTAAAAGAGGTATATGAGATAGAAAAATCGGCAGCAACATTAGCGGCATTAATAGAATCTCAAAACCAAAAGCGCCTGGAATTTGAATCTGAAATGGCTGCCAGAGAAGAGGAATTGAAGCATGAAATCCAGACAATTAGTGCGGAATGGGAAAAAGAGAAAAAGGTTCACGAAACAGATGCCAAGGAACGTGAAGCCGCAGAGATGAAAAGGCAGGAAAGGGAAAAGGAAGAATATCATTATGCCTTTAAGAGGGAACAACAGTTAGCAAAAGATAATTTTGAAGACGAGAAGGCGAAACTGGAAAGAGAGATTCAGCTTAAAAAAGAGCAGATGGAAAAAGATTTGGCAGAGAGAGAAAAAGCGATAGCCGAAAGAGAAACCGAATTGAACGAATTGCAGAAAAAGGTCAGTGCCTTTCCCAAAGAAATGGAAACGGCTGTCAATAGAGCAATCAAAGAAACAACAGAGAAAATCTTGCTGGAAGCAACTAATAAAGAGAATTTGTTGAAAAAAGAATTCGATGGCGAGCGAAACGTATTTACCTCTCGAATCGGGTCTCTGGAAAAGACGGTAAAAGAACAGAGTGAACAGGTCGCAAAACTCTCCGAGCAATTGGAAAAAGCGTATCAAAAGGTTCAGGATATCGCAGTTAAAGCCGTTGAAGGTTCGTCAAGCCTTAAATCACTTACAAGCCTTCAACAGTTGGTAACGGAACAAACCAGGAGGCAACAACAGGAAAAGTAGAATTTTCTGACATCTCGCTTTCAACTTGAGGCGCCGGCTTGGCGCCTCAAGTTGAAACACTTGCCAAATTCCTCATACAGTACTTCAAAATCCCGTCAGAGATTCCATCTCTAACGGGAAAACCCAGCCTAAAGAACTCATCAATTTTAATCAAACCTTAACCCTATCGTAATATAACTGTAACATTTCTCTGATATAAGAAAGAAGATAGAGTAAATCAAACAATGATGGAGGATGAAAGAATGAATAAAGCATTGTCTATTTTTACTGGATTGGCAATTGGTTTTTTGGCCTTTGGCAGCTCATTTGCCGCTGACATTAAGCTAAATGGGGCAGGGGCGTCTTTCCCATATCCTGTGTATTCTGCATGGGCATATGAGTATAACAGGGTTAGTGGGGTAAAACTCAACTACCAGTCCATAGGTTCAGGCGGCGGAATAAGGCAGATTGTGAACAGAACCGTGGATTTTGGAGCCTCTGATGCGCCTCTTAAACCGGAAGGACTCAAGAAAGACAATCTAATCCAATTCCCTGCCGTCATTGGAGGGGTTGTTCTTGTGGTTAACATCCCTGGTGTGAAGGCAGGCGAACTGAGGCTCGATTCGAACGTACTCTGCAAGATCTATCTTGGAGAGATAAACTACTGGGATGATGAGAAGATAAAGCGATTAAATCCGGGTAAAGTGCTCCCTCATAAAGAGATTACCGTTGTCCACAGATCCGATGGGTCAGGTACAACCGCGATATTCACCGATTACCTGAGCGGTGCATCTTCCGATTGGAAAGAAAAGGTTGGTGCAGGAACCTCTGTTAAATGGCCTGTTGGTATTGGAGGCAAGGGTAACGAGGGTGTGACAAACTATGTAAAGAGGGTTGAGTATTCCATAGGATACGTTGAATTTGCTTATGCAAAGGAGAATAACCTTAGCTATACACTCCTGAAAAACTCTGCAGGCAATTTTGTTAAGCCGAGTTTTGAAAGCTTTAAGGAGGCAGCGGGTTCGGCTGATTTTGACCCGAAGAAAGACTTTTATCTCTGGCTGAATAATGCCCCTGGTAAGAATGCATGGCCTATAGCAGGTGCAACATTTATACTCCTTGCAAAGGAGAAGAAAGAGTCGAATATCAATGTGGTTAAGTTCTATGATTGGGCATTCAAAAAAGGGGACCAGACGGCTGAAAGACTTATATACGTTCCTCTGCCAGTGTCATTGAAGAACAAAATAAGGGCATACTGGAAGTCCCACGACATTTACTAGGCCGTCTCACGACTGCAAAGTCCATATCCTGTTGAAAAAACAGGGGCAGAAGTGTATAATCTCTCTGCCCCTGTTTTTTCTTCGTCGGTAGTTACGGTTAAAAAGAAAGACATTCACCAATGCGCCCAAAGAAAAATCCTATTGATATAATCTTCTCCTCCATCACTGCCGTTGCATCCTTATCGGTTCTTCTGCTGATTCTAGGAATCCTGTATGTATTAATCATGGAATCATATCCTTCTATAGAGAAATTTGGTTTTCTGCGATTTATCACCTCAACGGACTGGAACCCTGTAAAAGGGTCATTTGGGGCGGCAACAAATCTATTTGGAACAGCGATAACAACTGTATTGTCCATATTAATAGCTGTACCTGTGGCGATTGGCATTGCCATATTTGTAACGGAAATAGCACCAAACTTCCTCAAAGGACCAATTGGCGCTGCCATAGAACTGCTGGCGGCTATACCGAGTATCATCTATGGAATGTGGGGGTTGTTTACCCTTGCGCCTATAATGGCCAACTACATAGAACCAGCCCTCCAGAAGAGCATTGGGAGTCTCCCGCTTGTTGGGGTGCTATTTGAAGGTACACCGATGGGCATAGACCTCTTGACAGCGAGCGTCATTTTGAGTATCATGATTATTCCATTTACTGCCAGTATCTCAAGAGACGCATTTAACCTTACGCCCGCTGTAATAAAAGAATCTGCCTATGCACTTGGCGCAACAAAATGGGAAGTAGTGAAGGATATAGTGATCCCCTATTCTAAAGTGGGTGTCTTTGGCGGGGTTGTCCTTTCTCTGGGAAGGGCACTTGGTGAAACTATGGCAGTTGCGTTTGTCTTGGGCAATAATCACCAGATAACCAAATCCCTTTTCGATGCTGCGGCAACCATAACCGTAACCCTGGCAAATGAGTTTACCGAGGCAGATACAGACATATATCTATCATCCCTCTTTTATCTGGCACTCCTCCTCTTTGTGATGAGCTTTATAATTCTGGCACTGGCGAAGTTTTTTATACTCAAGGCTGAAAGGAAGTATTCATGATGACCATAGAGCAGGTCAGGAAACTGAAGAGTCTTATAGCCCTCGCCTTTTGCACCCTGGCTGCCTTCTTTGGTCTCTTCTGGCTCATCTTTATCCTTGGGGATGTTCTTATCCATGGGATAGGAGCTCTTAATCCAAGTCTATTTACCAATGACCCTGTCCCTCCTGGCATTGAAGGCGGTGGTTTAAGAAATGCCTTTGTAGGTCATCTGATCATAACGTCCTTTGCCACCCTGATAGGGGTTCCAGTAGGGGTTTTGGGAGGGACGTTCCTTGCAGAGTATGCCCGGGGAAGAAAGATTGCAAGGGTAATAAGCGTGTTATCCGACATAATGGTCAGCGTCCCTTCCATAGTAATCGGTACATTTATCTATGCGGTTCTGGTTAAGCCTGTGGGGCATTTTAGCGGGTGGGCAGGGGCAGTGGCGCTGGCAATAATAATGATCCCCGTTGTCTTGAGGACAACGGAAGACATGCTATCTCTTGTGCCATGGACACTAAGAGAGGCTGCCTTTGCCCTTGGCGCCCCATACTACAAGGTAATTATTCATGTAGTTTACAGGGCTGCGGCAGCAGGGATACTTACAGGAATACTCCTCTCAATAGCCAGGGTGGTGGGGGAGACTGCACCGTTACTCTTTACATCCTTTAATAACTCATTCTTCTCGGCAAATATGAATGGGCCTGTTTCATCCCTTACAGTAACGATCTTCCAGTATGCTATGGGCCCGTATGGTAGCTGGCATAGCCAGGCATGGGCAGCATCACTTATGATAACTGTATTTATCCTGGTACTCACAGTCCTGGGCAGATTTATACTCAGATGGAGGTACGGTAAGAGACCAACGATATGAATGATCATATTAAGATAGAGGTAAGAAGACTTAATTTTTATTACTCAGGTGCCTTACACGTATTGAAGGATATCTCATTTTCTATGTACAAAAATACCGTTACAGCCCTTATCGGTCCTTCAGGTTGTGGAAAGACTACCTTCCTCCGTTGTCTCAACAGGATGCACGATCTTTATCCTGGCAACCGATATGAGGGCGAGATATGGATGGATGATGATAATATCCTTGACAAGGATATAGACCATATAGGATTAAGGAGCAAGGTTGGCATGGTCTTTCAAAAACCCACACCCTTTCCCATGTCAATCTTTGAGAACATTGCATTTGGTCTTAAGCTTATGGGCATAAAAAAGAAAACTGAAATTGCCGAAAGGGTTGAAAGGGCTCTCAAAGATGCCGCCCTGTGGGAAGAGACCGCGGATATCTTAAATAAATTCGCCCTCTCCCTTTCTGGCGGTCAACAGCAAAGGCTATGTATTGCCAGGGCGATAGCCGTGGAACCGGAGGTCATCCTGATGGATGAGCCCTGTTCAGCCCTTGACCCCATTGCTACCGCGAAGATAGAGGAACTGATAACAGAATTAACGAAGCGATATACTGTTATTATCGTAACCCATAATATGCAGCAGGCAGCCAGGGTATCGGAATATACAGGATTTTTCATGATGGGAAAGTTGATTGAGTTTGATACAACCCAAAAAATATTTACTGCCCCATCCAACAAGATGACAGAGGATTATATTACAGGAAGGTTTGGATAAGAGAGGAGTCAGAAGTCAGAAGATCTGAAGGGTAAGCTCAGCTATATTAGCCCGGATAAAGATTGCAGATATCCTGAGCTTAGGAGTTAGACCATCCGCAGGATGTGAAAGAGAGGATAGAAAGCCATGGAAAGACAATTTGAGAAAGAACTGCAGGATTTGAGGGAAAACTTACTGAAGATGGGCACCTTGGTTGAAGAAGCCATTGCCAACGCAGTGAAGTCCCTGGTTGAGCGGGATTCTGAGCTGGCAAGAAGAACCATCGAGTGTGACTGCCAGATCGACCAGATGGAAGTAAAACTGGAGGAAAAGGCCATTAAACTTTTAGCCCTGAGGCAGCCCATGGCCCGAGACTTAAGGTTCATCGTAAAGAGTGTAAAAATAATTGCATCCCTTGAGAGGATTGGGGACCATGCGGTTAATATCTGTGAACGGGCGCTGGAATTAAATAAGGAACCCCCATTAAAACCGTATATTGATATCCCAAGAATGGCAAGCGCGGCTCAAATGATGCTAAAAGAAGCCCTGGATGCTTTCATTCATGAGGATACAGACCTTGCCTTCAATGTTTGTCATAACGACCAGATAATAGACGACCTGGATGATCAGATACTACGAGAACTGTTGACGTTTATGATGGAAGACCCGCATGCGATAACAAGGGCTGTCAGGATAATTCAGATATCCAAAAATCTGGAAAGGATTGGTGACCTTGCCACCAATATTGCGGAAAGTGTGATCTACGTGATTGATGCCAGAGATATAAGACACGGGGGTTACATAAAGGAGAAACCAGAATAAACAATGGTTAAAGAAAAGATCCTCGTCGTTGATGACGAGCGAGACATCATTGAATTGATAAAGTATAACCTGGAGATGGAGGGTTTTCGGGTAAGCTCTGCATACAATGGAGAAGATGCCTTAAGACTGGCTAAAAGAGAACCTCCCGACTTACTCATTCTGGATCTTATGCTTCCCGGAATGGACGGGTTAGAAGTCTGTCAAATCCTGAAAAGGGAGCCTCAGACAAAGCATATTCCCGTCATCATGCTCACAGCTAAGACAGGGGAGCCGGATATCGTTGTTGGGCTGGGGCTGGGTGCAGATGACTATATTACAAAACCCTTCAGCACAAGGGAGTTGATAGCAAGGGTAAAAGCGGTTCTAAGGAGGGGTAAGTCTAGCCCCCTAAAAGAAAAGCTTATACTGGGCGACCTGATAGTGGATTCTTCTAACTATCGGGCAACTTTAAGAGGCAATTCCATTGATCTCACAACAACTGAGTTTAACCTATTGCTTTTCCTGGTTCAGAGGCAGGGACGAGTGATGACACGGCAACAGATCCTGGATGGGGTTTTAGGAGATGATGCCTTTGTGACCGAGAGGACTGTAGATGTTCATATAAGAAGGCTTCGGATGAAATTGAAGGAAGCTTCCTCCTATATCATCACCAGGAGAGGTATCGGTTATATGTTTCAGACTGATATCGCTGAAGAAGGAACCTGAATTAATAAAAACAAGAATATGCCAAACCTCAAAATAGTATGGAAACTCTTTTTAACCCAAACCTCTCTTATAATCATCTCTTTACTAACTATCGGCTTGTACGCTGGCTTATCATTTAAAGAGCATTATCTCGAACAGTTAGCCCCTCAACTTACTACCAATGCTACTCTGATCAGAAATATAGTGGCTAAAGAACTAATTGATGGAAGAAGGGATACGGTTGATATTCTTGCCAAGAAATTGGGCAGCGAAATCCATATGAGGGCTACAATTGTAGACACTGCAGGAAGAGTGCTGGGAGATTCTGAAAAAGACCCTCTAAAAATGGGAAACCATCTAGATAGGTTCGAAATAAGAGATGCCCTAAGAGGAAAGGTTGGCAAAAGCATCCGGTATAGTGAGACATTGAAAACGGAGATGATGTATCTTGCTCTGCCCCTAGAGGCCAAAAATCAGATTATAGGAGCAATCAGGGTCTCTCTCCCTCTGAGTGAGGTGGAAAAAAGGGAGTACCATATTTATGAAGTGATTGTTTGGGGAGCTATTATTGCTGTCCTGATCTCTCTCGGCATAGGGTTTATGGTAGCCAGGAGGATGGGCAAAACTCTCACCCAGATGACCCAGGCGGCCCGCAAAATGGTCAGAGGAGACTTTTCAGAACTGATAAGAACGAACTCAAAGGATGAAATAGGGGATCTAGCCCGTTCTTTCAACGCGATGAGCATTGAACTTCAAAATAAGATAGAAACCTTAACCAAAGAGATAGACGAAAAACAGGCAATACTAAGCGGGATGATCGAAGGGGTGATAGCCATTGATAGGAATCAACGAATTATCCTTTTTAACTCAGCATCTGAGGGGATGTTTGACGTTTCTTCCTGTAGGGCATTGGGCAGATTTCACTGGGAGGTAATTCGTCATAGTCGCTTAAATCCCCTTTTTCAAGAGGTTTTGGAGACCGGCGTTCCAAAAATGGAAGAACTTATCCTCCGCTATGGGGGAGAAAGGATATTGCGGGTTCAGGCGGCGGCTATCCCCACCAAAGAAGGTAACCCCTGGGCAGTGGTAGCGGTTTTCCATGATATTACTCAGATCAGGAGTCTTGAGAAGATAAGAAAGGAATTTGTGGCCAATGTATCCCATGAACTGCGTACTCCCCTTACCTCTATCAAAGGCTTTGTAGAAACCTTAAGAAACGGGGCCGTCAATGATCCGGAAAAAAGTCTTAGGTTTCTTGAAATAATTGAGAAACACACTGAAAGACTTAATCGACTCATTACCGATCTTCTAAATCTCTCTCAAATTGAAAGTGGAAAGATAGAAATGAACCTCAAGCCTGTAAATTTGGTTGATGTAGTATCCAGGGTAATTTCTAACTTCAAGGAGATAGCAGACCGGAAAGGTCAAAAGATCAAGGTGAATATCCCCCCTGTTTTACCCCATGTTTTGGCTGATGAAGAAAGAATAGAGACCGTCATGGAAAACCTCCTTGACAATGCGGTAAAATACACCTCTAATAACGGAGAGTTAACTGTTTCCGCCTTTGAAAAAGATGATGGCGTCCAAGTAGAAGTAGCCGATACCGGGATCGGGATTCCTACTAACAGTCTTCCTCGGATATTTGAACGTTTTTACAGAGTAGATAAAGCCAGATCCAGGGAGTTGGGCGGAACCGGTCTAGGCCTATCTATAGTTAAACATATCATAGAGACCCATGGCGGCAAAGTACGAGCCGAGAGTGAAGTTGGAAAAGGGTCAAGGTTTATCTTTAACCTGCCAAAAAGCCCCTTACTATAAAAAATGTGTAACTATTCAGGCACAAAGAAAAAAATGAGGCTAATTAAGTCGATAGATAGAACGAATGCTTAGCAGTTTAATAGGGAAGTTAAACAGCAAACCTGTCTGCGTGCCTGCTTGTCCCGTTGGGACGGCAGACAGGCAACGCACAGGCAGATAGGATAGACAACTTTGTGCCTATGTGCCTTTGTCTCTTTGTGCCTGAATAGTTACTAATATTCTTTTTTTGACAAAGGTACTTGAAAAAGTAGAGCAACGTAATTATAATTAAATAAAAAACAGAAAGGAGGGTCTAAAATGAAGGAACGAGTTGAGGAAGTATTGAACCTGATAAGACCTGCCTTGCAGGCAGATGGAGGGGATATCCAATTAGTGGACGTCACCGATGGGGTAGTAAAGGTAGTGTTGACAGGGGCGTGTGGTTCATGCCCAATGTCTCAAATGACATTAAAAATGGGGGTAGAAAAGACCTTAAAAGAAAAAATTCCGGGGATCAAAGAGGTTATTGCAATGTAACCCCTCCCACAAAGTCTGTGCGGGGTAAACAAGAAGAGGCAAGGGTTATGGGAGAGGTACTCCCTGAGTTTTGTCCAAAATTTTGTGCATGGGGGGTATATTATGACCACACCGAGACATTGTCCTGGTTTTGAAGAATTTAAGAACTTGAAATCTTTTACCTGTAAGTGTCCCAATTGCGGAAAGAAGAAGGAGATATTTTCAGACGAATTCGACAAGAAGCATGTGTGCAGGGAATGTGGCAAGGAAATCGATTTTACTCAATGCACCCTGGAAGGGGGAACATAGTAGTTATATGGACGGCAGCAAAGTGAAGAAAGGGTAAATTTGAACCGTTTAATCCATGAAAAGAGTCCTTACCTTCTCCAGCATGCCAAAAATCCTGTGAATTGGTATCCCTGGGGTGATGAGGCTTTCCAAAGGGCGAAAAAGGAAGATAAGCCTATCTTCCTATCCATAGGGTATGCCACCTGTCACTGGTGCCATGTTATGGCACATGAATCCTTTGAGGATAGCGAAGTCGCCGAGATATTGAACCAGTCGTATATCTC
>JBAZOX010000020.1:0-17752 GCA_041648535.1 Desulfobacteria bacterium
GAATTTGTGGTATTGTTGCCGGAAATCAGTCGGACGAAAGATAGCATGGTCGTAGCCAAAAAAATCCTGGCCTCTTTTCAAGGGCCATTCCTGTGTAATGACCACAAGCTCTCCATCACAACAAGCATCGGGATTGCTATTTTCCCTGACCATGGTCAGGACGGAAATACCCTGATGAAGCATGCGGACATTGCCATGTACCAGGCCAAGGGAAAAGGAGGCAACAACTACCAAATCTTTAATTAAGAGGAAACCGGTGTCAGTTCTAAATGCTTTCCAGACATGCCTTTGCCAGAGCAAAAAACAGAAAGACACTTGACATGAAAGAACTTCATGTGTAATAAGTACTCCCTGACGAATACGTCCCTTAAAAACAAAATCCAGGCAAGAAGGGACAGACATGCAAAAGACAATAAAAACAGCCACAGTCATCACTCTGACCCTCCTTGTGGCTTCTTCCCTGTTTGTTTTGATCCAGTATGCTATGGTTCGTACCTCAACCCCTCAATTCTGCGCTACATGTCATGAAATGCAGTTTGCCTATGATACATGGAAGAGTTCGACTCATGTCAATAACAGACATGGATTAGTAGCAAAATGTATGGATTGTCATCTTCCCCCTGTTGAGGATACCTTAAGCTTTTACCCTGCAAAGATATATCACGGCATCAAAGACCTTGTCTTACATTTTACGAATGAAGCCTATGATCGTGAAAAAAGCCGTAAGCTCGTTTATGAAACGTTTAACAACAAGTACTGTCTGAAATGTCATAGCAACCTTCTTTATATCCCGGACAAACGAGGGGCCATGCTGGCCCACAGGTCGTTGATTTATGCCCGTTCGGGTTATGAGAAGAAGTGTCTCGATTGCCATGAGAACCTGGTTCATAAACCGACAGAATTCTATCGATATAAATAGCTGAGGAAAGAGAGGGTGGTAAAATGAGAAGGGTTCTATTGTTTGTGGGCATGGTGGTTGGAGTGGTAGGTCTTTCTGTAATAGGGTTTATGGTAGTCGATGCCCAAACATCCAAGAATGCCCCAAAGGAAAAGGAATTCAGGATAGAGAGGGGTATGCCAAAGGAGGCAGTGGCGTGTATTGAGTGCCATAAGAAGGAAAGCCCTGCCATCTTTGTGGATTGGGCACACAGCCGACATGCGAACGCCAATATTACCTGTATTGACTGCCATAAGGCCGAGGCATTCGATCCGGATGTAAGCAAGGAACACTATAAACAGTATCAGAGGTCCGATCAAGGCTGGGGAACCAAGAAATATAGGGTGCCTGTTTCAGCGATTGTCACCCCCAAGGACTGTTCCCGCTGCCATCCCGACGAAGCTAAACAGTACAATCGGAGCAAGCATGCAAATACAGTTGAGATCATGTGGAAGATCGACCCCTGGCTCAATAAAGGTATGAATAGTGAGATGGAACGTGCCTCGGGTTGTTATTATTGCCATGGATCGGTCTTGAAGATTAAAGATGGCAAACTGTCCCCTGAGACCTGGCCCAATGTGGGTATAGGACGTATCAACCTGGATGGGAGCAAGGGGAGTTGTACCGGTTGTCATACCCGCCATCGCTTCTCAGTTATGGAAGCCCGTAAGCCCGAAGCCTGCGGTCAGTGTCATCTGGGCCCTGATCATCCTCAGATGGAGATATATATGGAGTCCAAGCATGGGAACATCTACACGGCATTTGGAGACAAGTATAACTGGGATGGCGCTGCCGGCACATGGACGGCCGGTGTAGACTACCGTGGTCCCACCTGTACCTCTTGCCACATGTCAGGTTCCGGTTCGGTCTTGACTACCCATGATGTTAGCGAGAGACTTTCCTGGGAGCTCCAGGCACCTCTTACAGTCCGTCCAGAGGAATTCAAGGCATTCCCGGCCAAAACCAACTGGCAGGTGGAGAGGAACAAGATGAAAGAGGTTTGTCTGAAGTGTCATGGTAAGACGTGGGTAGATAATCATTACATTAAGCTGGATAAGGTCATTCAAGAATACAACGAGGTATATTTCAAGCCCGCAAAAAAAATGTTGGATGACCTCTATAGTAAGGGTCTTCTGGATAAGAGCAAAAACTTTGATGAAAAATTAGAGGTTGAATTTTACGAATTGTGGCACCATGAAGGACGCAGAGCCCGAATGGGTGCGG
The DNA here is from genome assembly GCA_041648535.1 of Desulfobacteria bacterium. Classification (GTDB taxonomy): domain Bacteria; phylum Desulfobacterota; class UBA8473; order UBA8473; family UBA8473; genus UBA8473. Next base: position 2,162 of record JBAZOX010000020.1, read on the forward strand.
CGATGATGGCTCCGGATTATACCTGGTGGCATGGTTTCTATGAATTGAAGAAGAGATATAATAACTTCATGGAGGAAGCACGGGATATGCTTAAACACAAAAAGAAGGCATATAAGGCTCTGGACTTCCCCAATGCCACCGGCACGACCAAGAAGCCGGAAGAGATTTTACCTAAAAGGAGGTAGAGATGCGCCGCACTGTTTTAGAAAATTGTCCATCCCCCCTTCTTTTCGAATTCCCAATCGAGTCAGGGCAAAGTCATACCTGACTGGGTCATCAGGAGAGATTGTCCTGAAGGCATCTGTTATCTCGGAGGCAGTACGTATGTCCGCTTGTTTTCGTTTTGTTAACTTGAGGGCAAGGCAGATCCTATGCATGTGGATATCAAGAGGAACGATGAGTTTGGAAGCCGGCACCATATCCCATCCCCCTGGGTCTACTTCATCCTCCCTCACCATCCAGCGCAGGAAAAGGTTCAACCGTTTGCATGCACTGCCCTTCGTTGGAGAGGGTAAGAGGCTGTTAGACCTGCCGTTGTGCTCAGCGGTCAATTCCTTAACAAAGGCTGAAATCGCCGGCAGGATTGTACTATCACGATCATTCATGCCGGCAGCAAAACATGCATGAAGAGAACCATACCGTTCGATAACGCCTTTGATCCCCAAAAGCATCGATACAAGACCCTCTCCCGTGGTAAACCGATGTTTGAATCCTGCAAAGTCAGGAAGAAGCGCCTCCCTCGAAGCCTGGTTCAGAAAGATATATGGAGATGGCTGCATACGCTCCCGCACTAAGGAAACACTTTTCAGTATCTGTTGAACCCTTCCATAAGCAAGGGACGAGGCAACGAGACCAACTATCTCACGGTCTCTAATATCTTCGTAATGGTATAAGAACTCCAGGGGATCTGGATGGACGAACTCTCGTCGGTTGTACCTGGTATAAAGGTCGTCAAGAACTGTTTTTTTAAGCATTGGCAAGATGTAAGTATTCACCACTATATATTGTTACCGTTGGGACAATGAGCGAAGCTGCATCATTCAAAGGGGTTAGGAAGTGCCTGGGTTGTCGGCGAGTTGTTAGCCTTTTACTTTGGAACTTCGCTCAGCGGAATTCCAAGTGCATCTGCAACCCCCTTGCCGTAGGCCGGGTCAGCCTTCAGGCAATTGCCGATGTGGCGGATCTTGATCTCCTTGGGCGCATCGCCCATGGCGCGGGCGGTGTTTTCAAAGATGACCTTCTGCTGGTCGGTACTCATCAGGCTGAAGAGCTTGCCAGGCTGGGAGTAGTAATCCTCATCCACGCGGTGGTTCCAATGGTCGGCGGCCCCTTCCAGTGTCAGAGGCGGTTCGGCGAAATCCGGCTGCTCCTGCCACTCGCCGTAACTGTTGGGTTCGTACCCGAGAGTGCTGCCATAATTGCCGTCAACCCGCGCGGCGCCGTCGCGGTGATAGCTGTGGTATGGGCAACGGGGGGCATTTACCGGGATTTGGTGGTGGTTCACGCCGAGCCTGTAGCGCTGGGCGTCCCCGTAGGAGAACAGTCGCCCCTGGAGCATCTTGTCCGGCGAAAAACCGATACCCGGCACGATATTGGCCGGATTGAATGCCGCCTGTTCCACCTCGGCGAAATAGTTCTCGGGATTCCGGTTCAGCTCCATGACGCCCACTTCGACGAGAGGATAGTCCTTGTGGAACCACACCTTGGTCAGGTCAAAAGGATTGTAAGGCATCTTGGCGGCATCTTTTTCCGGCATCACCTGGATGTACATCGTCCAGCGGGGATAATCGCCCTTCTCGATGCTCTCTAACAGGTCGCGCTGGTGGCTCTCGCGGTCCTTGGCAACGATTGCCTCGGCCTCCTGGTCGGTCAGATTTTTGATGCCCTGCTGTGTCTTCAAATGAAACTTGACCCAGTATCGTTCGTTCTTGGCATTGACGAAACTGAAGGTGTGGCTGCCGAATCCGTGCATATGGCGGTAGGAATAGGGGATGCCGCGGTCGCTCATGACAATAGTTACCTGGTGTAGCGCCTCCGGCAGGGAGGTGAAGAAGTCCCATTGGTTACGCGCGCTGCGCATATTGGTGTGCGGGTCCCGCTTGACAGCGTGGTTGAGGTCCGGGAACTTGAGGGGATCGCGCAGGAAGAAGACCGGCGTGTTGTTGCCCACCAGATCCCAGTTCCCTTCCTCGGTATAGAATTTCATGGCAAAGCCCCGGATGTCCCGCTCGGCGTCGGCGGCGCCTCGTTCTCCGGCCACCGTGGAAAAGCGGACGAAGCAGTCGGTCTTCTTGCCGACCTTGGAGAAGATTTTCGCTTTGGTGTACTTGGCGATGTCGTGGGTGACGGTGAAGGTGCCGTACGCCCCAGAACCCTTAGCGTGCATCCTACGCTCCGGGATGACCTCCCTGTCAAAGTGGGCCAGTTTCTCGATAAACCAAACATCCTGCAGTAGCTGTGGCCCGCGCGGTCCAACGGTCATAACATTTTGGTTGTCCACAACGGGGGCACCGTTTCTGGTGGTCAGTTTTTTCTTCTCGTCTTTCATGATCGTTCTCCTTTCAGTTATTGGTTTAGTTCAGCTATTGCCTTGAATTCCCCCTTTTCCGCATTCCCAGGAGCTTTATATAACCTTTGCCTTTTTATAAAGAGGGGACATGTTTCTCAGAAACTCAACGGCTTCCCTTAATACCTCCAGGAATCGATCAATCTCAGATTCTTTTGTGTCTCGACCGAAACTAATCACCAGGGTCCCCTGGGCATCGGCATACTCTCTGCCAATAGAAAGAAGCACATGAGAAGCCCGAAGTGCCCCAGAAGCACATGCCGACCTGGTAGAGACAGCTATGTTCTTCTCATCCAACATGAGAACTATGCTCTCCCCTTCAATATACCTTATGGATACAGAGACCAGATTGGGCAGAGAAAATTCGGGATGCCCATTGATGATGATGTCCTCAATACTTTCCTTCAACCCCCTTATTAGCCTTTCCTTCAACTTCCTTGCATGTTCTACTCTGGATTCCCTTTCCCGAAAGGCAATGTCAGCGGCTACCCCCATCCCGATTATACCGATGAGGTTTTCCGTGCCCGCCCGCCTTCCATCCTCCTGTGCTCCGCCATCAATTAATGGCAACGGCGATACTCCTCGACGGATGTAAAGCCCCCCCACACCTGATGGGCCATTAAACTGATTGGAAGATAAACTCAGTAAATCCACACCCAGATCCTGAACATCAACAGGCATGACACCCACCGATGCCACAGCATCACTGTGGAAGAGAATATCCTTTTTCCGGGTAATTCGGGCAATTTCCTTTATGGGCTGAATGGTTCCGATCTCGTTGTTGCCATGCATGATTGTCACCAGAATGGTTTCGTCTGTTACTGCCTTGGCAATATCATCAGGGTTTACCAATCCATATTCGTTCACAGAGACTGATGTTACCCTGTAGTCCATCTTCATCAGCCTCCTGAGAGACTTCAGAACGGCATTGTGCTCAATGTTAGAGGTTATGATGTGTTTTCCCTTGCCTGCTTTTGCTAAGGCTATCCCCTTTATGGCATGATTGATAGATTCAGTGCCGGATGAGGTGAACACCAACTCTTGGGGTGAGGCACAGTTTATCAGTCGGGCTGCTTTTTCCCTTGCCTGCTCCAATACCTCTGTTGCCTGTTCACCTAACTGGTGGGGGCTGGAAGGATTACCATGGTTTTTCTTGATAGCTTCGATCATGGCATCCTGAACCTCAGGCAAGAGGGGATTGGCCGATATGTAGTCTAAGTTTATCGTATTCATTTGAAAATCTCCTTGCCAAGATCCTTGCCACAGTTTGAACAAAACTCCATCGCCTCTCCTAAGTCGGTATCGCAGTAAGGACACCGACAAGCGTCTCCTTTGGTATGCTCATGCTTGTCTTCTACCTTTGGAGGAGCCTTGACCTTGCCTGCCTTTTTGTCTTCATAGTCCTTTATGGCCAGTTGAAGGGCATCTGCCCCCAGGTTGGAACAATGAAGCTTGTTTTTGGGTAAACCTTCAAGAGCCTCAGCTACCGATTTGTTGGTGATCTTCCTGGCATCTTCTATCGTCTTACCCTTGGCCATCTCTGTTAGCATGCTGGAAACAGCAATGGCTGCCCCACACCCAAATGTCAAAAACTTGATATCCTCAATACGGTCATCCTTAACCTTGATGTAAATGTTCATCATGTCACCACAGACAGGATTGCCAACCTCTCCTACTCCATCCGCATCCTTCATCTCCCCAACATTGCGGGGATTCTTAAAATGATCCATTACTACCTCTGAATACATCTCTTCCACCTCCATATATTTAAATCCATTATAACCACCCTAGCTAATTCGATTAGTTAGTTCGCCCTGAAAAATTCCCTTTTCCGCTCTCTAGTGCAGGTTTTAAAAACGGTTCACGGTTAACTGCGAACTGTCAACTGTAAACGATTTAATAATCCTGCTAATGTTCGCTCCAAAGGAAATTTTTCATTTTTCAGGATGAACTGGTTAGACGTTTTCTCTATAAGACTATCGTCCTTTAGTCTATTTTCTTAATATAATCCCTTTTTTCTTTTTGTAAACCCCTATTATATCAGGACAGGCAATTCAAAAGTTGTTCATATATGGTTAAATCTTATAGTCTTTTACTGCCTTTTTTGAAAACTCTATTTCAAATTTAGAAATGATAAAGCCCATAGCAGGTAACGCCCTCCACTTCATCTCTTCATCATCGGTGCAGAGGGAGGCAAAAAGGAGATTGATAACCCGACGAGGGGGCAGTTTACTTTTTTCCAACATGCCATCTGGTTCAAACTTCCGATACAAACAGTTTTTAGCTGTCGACGCTAAAAAGCCTTTATCCCGACCATCAGTATCCACACCACTAACGTTGCGGTGAGAGCGTACAATCCGAGCCACTTTAAATATTTATAATAATTTTTAAACCTTCGCCTAACAGCTATTTTTGCTATGATGACGGCGGTGATCGAGTTACCAATTATTATGTGTGCGACCGTTTTTGTCCCATAAATATCTCGGAAGAAATCGGATACGATGATGCCCAACACCTCGAGTAATATCAAAATTACGAGCGCTATGCGGCTAGCTAGACAGTGCAGTTTTCTACGCTGTGCTGCATCTTTGGGAGGTTTTTTACCGAAGGCTATCGCCCATATCAAGATAACCATCCAGATAACGACCAATAATAGGGTGCTGGCTAGGATATCTTTTATCAGGGTCAATTCCATGGAAATCAAAAGCTACTTTTTGGGCGGTATCGCGTTGACGAGATAATTGACAATTAACCCTTTTCCTTCGTCCGTCAACTCGCCTAGCCGTTTATTTTTCATCTTCTCAGCCATCTTGCTGACGACTTTGTTCCACTTCTGTTGGTCGTAATTTTTATTTAATGGCTTTTTTATCGAGTGGCATATCGAGCACTTCGTCTCGAAAAGCTCTTTTTCTTTGGCGAACCTCTGCTGCTCGTCCGACTGAGCGGTGTCCGTTTGTGCAATCACAAAAGCGGCCATAAACATTAAAGCGATCAATCCTATTAAAATTTTTCGCATTTATCCCTCCTATAGGACTTTGTGTTATTGCCATATTACGCTTTTCTCATCGTATTGAGAATGAATTCAGCGGACTGACAGGCTGCCTCGGAATAACGCTGCTCACCGATGGCCTGGTATATTTTATCTTTTCTTAAACGTTGTCCCTTGTCTCCTGATAATCAGCGACTTGGAAGCAATTACCTCATCAGCTTCCAGGGCTTCGCGAGCCATCTCGCTAATCCGTCGAACACCGAGATACCGGTCTCTATAGAGATGGACCTCTGCATTATCAGTCAAGAGAGCTTCAAGCTGTGAACGGCCATCTTCGACACCAAGCAATCCCACAGCCCATGCGGCCAGAGCCCTAACCGTAGTATCTGATGAGCCCAGGCAGGGGCAAAGGATACGGGTGGCATCTTTCTCTCGTAATATATCGGGTCTCATCTGGGCCAGCCTTCCTAGACCCCACACGACACCCCGCTGCAATGGTTGATAATCTATGTAATTCCCATCTTCTCGAATATAAGAAAGCAGGATATGGGCAAATTCCTCGGCCAGACCTTTGTTGCATGCCATAATCTCGCCCATTGCCTCCGGTGCCCCCCACCCTATTCCTCCTGATTCGTCGTTTAGACTCCACATGAGGCTACGCATCACAGTGCGGGCAGCCTCCATGTCTTTTTCGGCAACATTAGAAACGATAAAGCCCATAGCAGTGACCGCCCTCCACTTCATCTCTTCATCATCGGTGCAGAGGGAGGTAATAAGGGGATTGATGACCCGATGAGTAGGCAGTTTAGATAATTCATCAAGTGCCTGATCAAAATCCGATAATTTTAGCAGGCTCAAAACCTTACGCTTTAGAGCTGTTCTCCCTGTGCTCTTTTTCAACATGCCATCTCAATAAGCCGTCATTTTTCCCCGGTATCAGACCTATAAGTGGGCGCATTCTTTGGGGACTTACCCTTTTTGACTTCCTGGTAATACGCATAGGTAAGGGGTCTGCCTTCACGGAGTACTTCAGCACTGACAACATCTCCAAGAAAGACTGTATGAGTCCCCACGTCAATCTGGTTAAAGACTCCGGCCTCTATTACCGAAAGGGCATAATCCATGACTATGGGACAGCCCGTGCTTCCTGTTTTTACCTGGAAGCACTGTGACAGTTTGTCAATATCCCGGCCGCACTTAAAGCCGAAAAGCCCGATAAATGTCATTGGCGTGGACTCATCCAGAACGGAAACGGTGAATAAACCGCTCTTTGAGATATACTCATGGGTGAGATTGCCTTTATTGATACAGACCGCAATGCGGGGTGGCTCTGCCGTTATCTGAAAAACTGTGTTAGCCACCTGGCCATTCTGCTTGCCGTTAAACCCTGACGAGACAATGTACATTCCATAGCTGAGGTCCCAGAGGGCTTTTTTGTCTATCTTGTTGTTCATGATGAGGCTCTCTTTTCTATATTTAGATAAAGGGAACGTGCACGTCCCGTTTTTTATGCCTTCCACAGACCATGCAGATTACAGTACTCCCGGGCCGTTATCTTTTCTGCATCAATGCAAAAGACAGCTTCGGGTGTTTCCCCTGCCTTCAAAAATTGGCGGTATGCCTTACCGTCTGCAATTACTTCGATCCATTCGATGAAGTGTTTTTCCTCCATAGGGTGGGGAACGCTTCCGATTTTCACCTTGAAGCCACTCTTGGTCTTTTCAACTACAGGGACATGCTTTTCCCTGGCTGCATCGGTTGTGTTCTCTACATAAAGCTTCATGGGCTGCCCGCAGCACACCAACTCACCTTTTCCTTCATGAACCATCTCCACAATGTTTCCACAGATTTCACATTTGTAAATCTCTAACCTTTTTGTCATGGCTGTTCTCCTTTCTGAATTAGTAAAGCATTTTGTAAATAATATCCCAATACTGTTATTTCAAGTGAAACGAGAAATCTTATTTATAAGGCGAGTTAAAAAGATCATCTCCTTTCGGTCGAGACGACATCTTAATAAAAGTTCAGTTATCCGTCAGAACCTCCTCGTCCCATAACTTTTCAAAGAAGAGTTTATGAGCCCCTTCTTCGGCAGCAAGATTTTCAAAGAGTTGCCTTGAAGGTGAATCCGTGATGAGCTTTGCTAAATCCGCGTAAAGGTGCATGGATGCTAATTCTCGACGCATAGCTATCTGCAGGAGGTCCTGCCATTTCATATCTGGCGAAGGCTCCTTATCCACCAAGTAATCTGCTATCTTGAGATTCTGTACAGGTTTCACCACTTTTTGGAAATAACCGGAGACATCCATCTTCTTGAGCCGGTCCCTGTGGCTCTCTTCTACCGCCGCTATTTTACGCAGTTCCTCTGTTATAGGCTTTACTTTCACTCTGCCCGAGAGGAGATTGTAAAAGTCAACAGCCTCCTGCTCCTTTTCTATAGCAAAGTCTATAATGTCCCGAAGTTCATCTATTTTCATACCTACCTCCCTTTTCTGAAATCCTTTTTTGCAGTCAAGCCATCTGTTACTTAAAGGTTCTCCATTGGGCATCTTGCGCTAGGTTAACTTTTTCACTGCTGCCAGTATCGCATCGTAATCCGGTTCTTCAGCGATCTCTTTGACTAAAGAGATATACTGTATAATTCCGTTGCGATCAACCACGAAAACCGCTCTTGCCAACAGCCTTAGTTCCTTTATCAGAACACCGTATAAAGTGCCAAAGGAAGCATCTCGATGGTCGGAAAGTGTCTGAACTCGGGTGATACCGGCAGCACCACACCAGCGCTTCTGTGCAAAGGGCAGATCCATGCTTATCGTAAGCACAACAACATCAGAACTAAGTTGGCCGGACTCCTTGTTAAATCGCCTCGTCTCCATATCGCACACTGAGGTATCCAGAGATGGCACTGAGGAGATAATGCATACCTTGCCGAGGAATTTCGAAAACCTGACAGGAGAAAGCTCATTGTCCAACACTTCGAAGTCCGGCGACTTATCTCCAACCGATACCTCATTTCCCACAAGAGTTAGCGGGGTTCCCCTCATTGTTACGATTCCCGTTCTCTCTTTCATCTTACCCTCCTTAAAAAGCGGTAATGCTGAGTGTTTCTACCAGTTTTCTGCAAGGAGCTCGAAGTGGGCCTGAGGGTGGTCACAGGCCGGACATCTATCCGTTGCCACGGTTCCCTTATTGGTGTAGCCGCAATTGCGGCAGCGCCAAACCACCGATTTATCCTTCTTGAAAACGGTGCCCCCTTCTACATTGGCCAGTAATCCAAGATAGCGCTTCTCGTGTTGTTTTTCAGCAACGGCTATTGATTGGAATATCTTGGCGATATCCGCAAATCCCTCATCCCCGGCAACTTTGGCAAATGAAGGGTACATGTCTGTCCACTCGTAGTTTTCACCTCCTGCTGCTTCCTTCAGGTTCTCAGATGTCTTACCTACGACCCCGGCAGGAAAGGCAGCCTGTATCTCCACATCCCCTCCTTTGAGAAGCTTGAAGAGCCGTTTGGCGTGTTCCTTTTCCTGATTGGCGGTCTCCTCGAAGATAAAGGCTATCTGTTCGAACCCTTCCTTCTTTGCCTTGCTGGCAAAGTAGGTATAACGGTTTCGTGCCTGCGACTCGCCCGCAAAGGCAGTCAAGATATTTCTCTCTGTTTTACTCCCCTTTAATTTCATAAAATCCCCCTTTCTTTCGCATTTTATTTCAATTTTAACCTACAACTGACCACTGACAACGGACACTACCTGTTGTTGTCTCTGGTAAAGAGGAGAAGCTTTCTCAAATGTTCCTGCTCCTGATGAACAAGTTCTTCAATTGCATCCATTTGTGATTCTCGGACTAAACCCTTTACCTCCACAAAGAAGATTATAGACTCCTTTTCGAACCTTATAGCCATATCCAGGGCATCCTTCTTGTCCTTTACCTTATTTAGCACCTCATCTATGCCCTCTTTTTTTGTAAAGACATTCATTCCTGCCATAGCCTGAATGTAATCATAATATTCCTCTTTGTCCGGGATATCAGGCTCGTAGTCTTTGAAGGTTTCATAGAGGGATTCAAAGCTTCTTATATGTTTTTCTTCTTCATTTGCCAAATGGTCAAAAAGCATCTTCACATCTTTTTGCTCCATTGAGTCGGCCAAAGATCGATAGAAGGCAAAACCGTTTTTTTCGATCTGTATGGCTACCTTGATTATTTCACTACCAGAAAAGAATAACATTATACCTCTCCTTTCATTTGAAAATACGTTTCTGACCCCAAATCCTTCGAATCAAGCAACCCCCTTAAAATTTTCCTTCGTTGCCTTGCAGACAGGGCACTGGTCTGGCAACTCTCCATCAAAGACATATCCGCAGACCTGACATACATGGTAATCAACCACCTGATCCGTTACCATGGCAGATAAGGCATCCTTGTAGAGTTTGCTGTGCCTTTCTTCCACATCCCTGGAGCGAGAAAAACTCCCGGCAACATCCTCTCTATTGAGTTCTATGGCTTCCTTGACAAGAGGAGGATAGATTTGGGTATTGGCTTTGATCTCGTTCTCAAAGGCAGCCTTCAGATTATCCTCTGTACTGCCGATTATTCCCTCCATGTACTTGAGATACTCAGAGGCATGGACCCTTTCTGCCTCGGCAACTGCCCTAAAAAGACCGGCAATCTGGGGCAATCCTTCCTCCTCGGCCTTTTTGGCAAAAGCCAGGTTCCGTACATGTGCCTTCGATTCTCCGGCAAAGGCCTCTTTCAGACTTTTTTCAAGGGCATCCGGCAATTTCTCATAAAGGATAAACTGGTACTTCGAGGCCCCACACACAGGGCATTTATCAGGCGGGCCTTCGCCTTCATGGATATAACCGCAAACCGTACATTTCCATTTTTTGTTCATCAGTACTCCCCTTTAATTAATTCGCACTGAAAAAGCCAGATCAATCCTACAGGCCGGACAGACGCTGCGCTATCTTTTTCCCAAGTTCATGGCAGGCCTGAAGTCCCTCTTTATCGGGTACATACTGTATCTTCAAGCCGGGATCGATGATTTCGAATTTCATCGCTTCTAATTCCTTATTAATCAGGTTCATAGCCTCACCGCTCCAGCCATAGGAACAAAATGCAGCACCAATCTTGTTCTTCGGTCTTAACCCCTTCATATAGGTCAGAAAATCACTGACTGTAGGGAAGATTCCGTTATTCAGGGTTGGAGAACCAACGATGACCGCCCCTGCATCAATAACCTCGGTTATAATGTCACTTCGGTGACAGGATCGCAAGTTCATTGGCCTGGCATCTACTCCCTCTTCCCCCAGAGCGGCCACGATGGCCTCGGCCATCTTTTTTGTACTCTGCCACATGGTATCATAAATAACCACTGCCTTTTTCTTAGGTTTCTGATTACTCCACTCGACATAAGCCTTGATTATTTTGCCAGGGTCTTTACGCCAGATGATCCCGTGATCAGGACAGATTGTATTGAAAGACAATCCCATCTCTGTTACTTTGTCGACAAGGTTGAGGATAAGTGGAGAATAGGGCAAAAGGATATTGGCAAAATACTTCAGGGCGTGGGGCATAATAGCCTCGCCCATCTGATCGTCAAACCTTTCCGGACCTGCGTAATGCTGTCCGAAGGCATCACTGGAAAAGAGGAGTTTATCTTCCTTCACATAGGTAAACATACTGTCCGGCCAGTGGAGCATCCTGGTTTCTAAAAAAACCAGATTCCTTCTGCCCAGGTTCATTTCCCCGCCATCCTCCACTGGGTTATAATTCCATTTCTCCTGAAAATGATGGGAGAGATTTTTATGACCCATCCTTGAGCAAAAGAGAGGCTTGTCTTCCCCGATTTTGTGCATTACCCTGGGGAGACCACCTGAATGGTCCATCTCTGTGTGATTGCTGATAACATAATCGATCTTTTTGGGCTCGACAATCCGGCTGATGTTTTCTAGCAATTCGTCGGCAAACTCCTTTTTAACGGTATCAATCAGGGTAATCTTTTTATCCATGATCAGGTAGGAGTTATAGGTTGTTCCCTGATATGTAGAATATCCGTGAAAATCTCTGATATTCCAGTCAATGGCCCCAACCCAGTATATCCCTTTAGCTATCTCTATTGGTTTCATTTGTCCCTCCGTATCTGGTATTTACTCCTTTTCAAACTGGTCTTTTGATGCCCCACAGACAGGACATAACCAGTCATCGGGCAGGTCTTCGAATCTGGTTCCAGGTTTTACACCATTATCCGGATCCCCTTGAGCAGGGTCGTAAATATAACCACAGACTGAGCATACATACTTATCCATAAAATTTAACCTCCTGTTTAATTAGCGTTCAGTTGTCAGCTTTCGGCTTCTGGATCTTTAAAAACCTCAAGCTCAACAACAGCGGGCTTAAGCCCGCTGTTGAGTAGGCATCTCTCAGCTTCTGGATCTTTGGAACTAACAAGTTTTTCTACCCTTTTTTCAATCTCGTCCCTCACCTCTCGCATAAAGTTTATGGGCTTATCAGAGGGGTCCGGTAAATTCCAATCCTGCATGGGTACACCATGAATGTAGGGGCATTCTTCCCCACACCCCATTGATATTATTGAGTCTGGTTTCATATAGCCTAAAACCTCTTCAATGGATTTTGTCCTGCGAAATGCCATGTCTATCCCTTTTTCCTTCATAACCTCGACCATCAGCATATTTATCCCGCTTGCCGGCTGACTCCCTGCACTTTCCGCTTCAATCCTGTCTCCTGCATAGTACCGGGCAAATGCGCTTGCCATCTGGCTGCGGCAGGCATTTTCTCTACAGACAAAGAGGATTTTTTTTCTATTGAGAAAGGGTCCAATAAGCATTCTGGCCTTTTCCTTCACGTCCGTCAGGGCTGTCGGATGCTTTGCAATGTCCCCTGGTCCTTCTATCTGTCTGTAGGTAAGACTTCCATCAAAACCGGCGCCAATAGCATCAAAGAAATATTTGGCTGTAAGGGTAACGCCTTCAAAAAGGTTTTTACCTCTTGTGGCGCCGAGAGCCAGTAAAAAGCCATGTCTCCAGTTGCGGCCTGGGTCTGTGAGTTTATGGATGTACCTCCTTGACCACAGGGTTTGACTACGATCAATAAGTGCCTTCAACTGAGCAGGGGCTCCATAGAAGAATACAGGGGTAGCCATTACTATGAGATCTGCCTGCCAAAGGAGAGGGTATATACCCTGCATATCATCGTTTATAGAACAAAACCCCTCCCTTTCACAGGCACCACATTCCTGACAGGGGGTTATCCTTTTGTCGGTTATTTCCAGATTATATGTTTGTGCCCCAAGCCTTTCAGCCTGGGCCAAGAATGATGCAAGCAAAATGCTCGTGTTTCCATTCTTGCGTGGGCTTCCCTGTAATCCCAGAACAAACATAATTCCTTATCCAACCTCGTACCCTGCTTTTTCGATGCATTCTCTGACAGTATCCATGCTAACAGGCTTTACCTCGTCAAAACTCGCCTCGCCTTTGTTGAGATCGACTTTTATAGTGTTTTCTTATCCCACTAAACGTCTGGTAACTTCAGCCACATGTTTCCCCTGGAACCGGGCAATGGCCAGTTCGTTTTCACTGGGTAAACGACTGCCGTCAGGGCCGGTAATTGTAGAGGAACCATAGGGGCTTCCTCCGGAAACTTCATCAATAGTCATCAATCTCTTCTCGGAATAGGGAACTCCAACTATTATCATTCCGTGATGCAATAGTGTGGTGTGGAAACTTAAGATTGTAGATTCCTGGCCCCCATGTTGTGTTCCGCTGGAGGCAAATACACTCCCTACCTTTCCCACCAATGCATTATTAGCCCACAGCCCGCCTGTAGTATCGAAGAATGTCCGCATCTGTCCGCTCATCATGCCAAAACGTGTTGGAGTACCAAAGATAATGGCATCTGCTTCGGTTAGGTTTTCTAGAGTAGCGGTAGGAATATGGGCAAATGTTTTCTTGGCTTGTGTAGCTCCCATCTTAGCCAGAATATCATCCGAGAGAGTCTCAGAGACCTGAAATAGCTTGACCTGTGTACCACTTACCTGTCCGGCGCCTTCGGCAACCGCCTCTGCTAAACGATAGATATGACCATAGATACTGTGAAAAATGATATTGATCTTCATTGTTCCTCCTTTTTTTGCTAATCCAATTTAATGGCCAATTTTAGGTTTTCCACGTCTGTTATAGGGAACTTGCACGCATACCGTTCGCATACATAAACTGTAGGCTGCTGGTCTATGGGATGAAGCGCTTCTACGAAAGGAGCTAAAGAAGAAAGCCTCTTACTTCCTTCCCCCTCAGGTCGAAGCAACAAAACCTTGTTTGGTAGAAACATATTGTGAACAACCGCGATCATGGCCATAGTGGCTTCAAGGGCAGGATCTCCGGCAATGACAATCTCAAAGCCTGGACCGACCATAAAGTCAAGGACGCTTAAAAACTGAGAATGCCCTACAGGATAGGCAGCAATACTACTGGAAAATGTCCGGGTTAATTCATCGGCTTTTTTCTCCAGATCGGGATTCCCAGTCATCCGGCCAAGACGCATAAGGTTTAATGCCGCTACCGAATTTCCTGAAGGCAGTGCCCCATCATAAATCTCTTTACTCTGGACAATCAGCGCCTCGTTTTCTTTTCCCGTGAAGTAAAAGCCTCCTCCTGCTTCATCCCAGAAAAGGTCGATCATTATCTGGTTGATTTCAACGGCATCTTCCAGATAGGATATGTCAAAAGCAGCCTCATACAACTCGATAAGCCCCCAAACCAAAAAAGAATAGTCGTCCAGGTATCCAGGATACGCCACATCACCCTGCCTGTATCGTCGGAAGAGTTGGCCGTCGGGTTTCCTAAGTTTTTCCAGGATGAAGGATGCAGCGTGCTTTGCGGCATCTATATGCAATTCATTCCCCAGTGCCCTGTATCCTTTGGCCAGAGCAGCTATCATGAGCCCATTCCAGGAAGTGATAATCTTGTCATCCTTCAAAGGATGAACCCGCTTCTCTCGGGCCATAAATAGGAGTCGTCCGGCTTCCTCCAAAAGGGTTTCAAGCTCTGCTAAATCCATACCTTTTTGCTCAGCAAAGACCTCAAGAGCTATAGGGATGTGGGGGATGCTTAAGCCATCCTCAAAATTGCCTGCTTGGTTGATGTCATAGAAACGGCAGTAGAGGTCGCCCAGCTCATTCCCTAAACGATCCTTGACCTGCTGGGGTGTCCAGAGATAGAATACTCCCTCCTTGCCTTCACTGTCGGCATCTTCCGCCGAGTAGAACCCGCCTTCAGGGGCTGTCATGTCTCGCAACACATAGGTAAATATCTCACCGGCCACCGCTGCATACCGGGGATTTTTTGTTACCTGATATGCTTCGATGTAGGACATGGCCAGCAGGGCTTGATCGTATAGCATCTTTTCAAAGTGAGGTGCCAGCCACTTTTCATCAACAGAATAACGGTGGAAACCATAGCCAATCTGATCGAATATGCCGCCACGACGCATGGCATCAAGGGTTTTCTCCACCATAACAAGGGCTCTTGAATCGCTATTACGTCTATGCCACCTCAAAAGGGAGGTCAATTGGTGGGGTGTGGGGAATTTGGGTGCACCTCCGAAGCCTCCCCACTTTGGATCAAAGCTCCTGGCAAGCTGCTCATAACCATTCTGAAGGGTATCAATGCCCAACGCATGGCCTTCGGAAGCCATGTCTGCCCTTGGCTGAATGGCATTGGTAATCTCTTCGCCAGCCTTGACAATACGCTTCCGATCCTTCTCCCATAAGGCTGCTATCTGAGTCAGGACATCTGTAAAACCCGTCATCCCCATACGGCTAGACTTCGGGAGATAGGTGCCTGAAAAAAAAGGTTTACCTTCGGGTGTCATGAAGATGGAAAGAGGCCATCCTCCACGTCCTGTCATGGACTGACACGCGGACATATAAATTTGGTCTATATCCGGACGTTCTTCCCGATCTACCTTAATAGAAATATACGACTGGTTCAATATCTCGGCGACTTCGCTATCCTCAAAGGAT
>JBAZOX010000021.1:0-17750 GCA_041648535.1 Desulfobacteria bacterium
CACTTTCTCGATAAGTATGAATACCTTTGTTTTGACCTTTCCGTGATAGCCATAAAAAATGTGACCATGAGGGGTGTGTACAACTATGGGAACCCTTGCAAAGAATGAGGCCCAGCGGCCGAGGATGCCGGCCTTCGATGTGTGAGTATGTACAATAGCAGGCTTTTCCTGCAGGAAAAGCCTGTACAGGCGAAAAAGGGCTTGTAAGTCTATGACAGGATTTATTCGACGCACGAGGGAAGGTACGGTAATCACCCCTATCCCTATAAGCTCCGCTTGCTTTAATCCTTCATCCAAAGAAGTCCTTTCTTCAGCACTCATCTCCGATTCCAGGGAAAGACCTTTTATCAAGACTACCTCATACTTATTCTTATCCAATCCCAGAGTAGTAAGTAAGGTGTTTTCCGCAGCCCCTCCTTTATCGAATCTGGTAATGACATGTAAGACCTTAACCTTCTCCAACCTTTCTCCCAGCTATAGTTAATAGAATATACACAAGAGGATTACTTCCGATAATTCTATATCGTAATTCCTTCACCCTTTCTATAATGTCTTCGGTCAAGTCTGAGTTTGGAACCTGTCTGGTTAAAACCCATACATTATGTCCTCTTTGTTTCAGTCTCTTACCTTCTTCATAGAGGACCCTGGGAGCCCCTCCAATAACATTCTTTATGGAAACATCAGGCAACCATGAGAATATTCATTTAAGAAACCCTGCTTATTAAATCCTGCATGTCAATTATGAGGAAAATGCCTTTCATACCAGTATTGGAAGACGATAAGGTTCCAGAGCTTCCAGGATGTGTCAGATCGTCTGTGAAACAGGTCTCGTTTCAACCTTTCGACTTCCATTGAGTTAAAGATACCTTGTCGATTGATCTTCTCTCTGGAAAGGTAGTCATCAATCAGGAATCTTAGCTCCTTTTTAAGCCATTTACCTATAGGCATCTCAAAACCCCACTTGGAACGATTATAAAGGCTTTTGGGAAGGATATCGCGGAAGGTTTCAAGAAGGATGTATTTTCTTCTCTTCCCCCTAAGTTTCAGCTTGCTTTCCATCCCAAAGGCAGCCTCTACTACCCTGTAATCGAGAAAAGGAACCCTAACTTCCAACGAATTTCTCATGCTCATCCAGTCTACTTTGGTAAGCATATCTCCCGGAAGGGAATGTTTAACATCCACATAAAGCATCCTATTCAGGTCATCTCCTGGAAAATGACGGAGTCCTTCTTCAATTAGTCTCTCTCCTCTATTTAGACTAAGTCTTTCTTTTTCCATAACCTTCTCTAACAGCCCTACCCTCTCCTCTTGCGAAAATATCTCCGTCCAGGAGGAGAACCTCTCTGAAAGATCTTTATCGGCACCTTCCAGAAACTTTTTACCCCGTCGGATATATTCAAGAAATTCAATATCACGAGAGTCTGGTAATATCTTCAAAAGAGGTTCAATAATTTTATGTCTAAAAAAAGAAGGGAGAAGGAGATAGTATTTTCTAAAGTATTCTCCCAGATACATCCTGTATCCAGCAAATAGCTCATCGGAACCGTCTCCTGCAAGAGCGACAGTAACAAGCTTTCTGGTTTCCCTGGAAACTAGAAAAGTAGGTACAGCCGAGGAGTCAGCAAAGGGTTCATCAAAGGAAGAAAGAACCGCGGGAAAGACATCCAGAATGTCTTTGTAGGTAAGTTTAAATTCGTAATGCTCCGTATGGTTAAGTTGAGCCACCTCACGGGCATATCTAGTCTCATCAAACTGTTCAAGGTCTTTATATCCTATGGAAAAGGTTTTTACCGGTTTGGTGGAATTTCTAGCCATTAACCCTACTATTATGCTGGAATCAATACCTCCGCTTAAAAAAGCGCCAAGGGGGACATCAGAGATCATTCTCATTTTCACTGAATCTTCTATTAAATCAAAGAGTATCTTTTTGTAATAGTCCGTATCCTTTTCAATGGCATTTTCCTTGTTATCCTTTTCAGGGGAACTGTGAGGGATATCCCAATACTGCTCAACCCTTAATTTATCACCTTCCATTACCAGATAATGTCCTGGCTCTAATTTTTTGATGCCTTTGAATATAGTCCAGGGAGCAGGGATATAATTAAATGTTAGATATAGATTCAGTGCCTCCCAATCAATTTCTTTAGGTATAGAAGAGTCTTCCAAAAGACTTTTTATCTCTGAGGCAAATAGTATTTTTTTATTATCTATGTAATAGACCAGGGGCTTTATTCCCAGCCTATCCCGAACCAAAAACAATCTTTCATTATTCCCATCCCAGAGACCAAAGGCAAACATACCATTTAACTTATGGATACCACCTATTCCCTCTTCTTCATAAAGGTGTATGATAACCTCTGTGTCTGAATTAGACTTAAACCTATGCCCTTGAGCCTCGAGTTCAGACTTTAGAACTTTAAAGTTATATATCTCCCCATTATAGGTAATCCATACCTTCCCATCCTCATTAGACATAGGTTGATGGCCGGAAGGAGAAAGATCGATGATACTCAACCTTTGATGCCCCAAACCTATATTGTAATCGTTATTCGTTACTCGAAATTCGTTATCATTAATTGTACTATTCAAGACTAACGGTTTATGATCTCCATTTGATGACAGGAAAACCATTCCACTATCGTCCGGTCCCCGATGCTTCAAAACCGATGTCATCTTTTTCAGAAGCCCTTCATCAAAAGCTTCTTTCTGTTTTTCCGGATTAACAAAACCACAAATTCCACACATACTTTTCTATCCTATATATCACCCAACCACTTAACCCATTGAAGATTCTTTCGCACAGCATTATATATCCCTTGGTCCGACGTAATCAAAGGAATACCTTCATCCTCGGCAAGGGCTAAGCTGGATTAAGGAAAAGCCTCCCCTTTAATCCTGTTCCAGGTTTCAGATATTCGGTGGGCCAATCTGTCAATCCTATACTTGCGAATATATTTCCAGGAACGTTTATCCTTGAATAATAGATAAATATTTGAAATTTTTGTAAGGAATATATTATGATCATCATCGTCAATCTGTATTCGACCGATGCCGGCCGGAGTTGGTCGTTGATTTGTCGGACACTGTGTAAAAACTGCCTGAAAACCAAGGTGTTGCAGAAAATTCCATAAGGATTTTCCGGGGAGGCCCACCTTGAAAGCGCAATATTTGATTTGAGCATCAAAATTACTCCTCATAAGTCCCAATGACTTAGAAATGCTATCTTTTATGGATTGTTCATCGTATTGATTTTTAATACCTTTGCCTTCATATCCTAAAAGACCTATTTCCATACCGCTGCGAAAGATTTCGCAAACTTCCCCCCAATTCAAACATTTAATCGGTTTGCCTTTAATTGTCCTTTCCTTGCCGATATATTCGGGAACGATAAAAAATGTGGCAGGGAAGTTATACCTTTTCAATACAGGAAGTACATTAGAAAAGGCATCTTTATAACCGCCATCAATAGTAATCGCAATAGATTTGGGTGGCAATTCGATACGCCCGGCAAGATGATCCAGCGCCCTGTTTAATGACACAACATTATAACCATTCTCTGAAAGAAACCCCATCTGCCGTTCAAAACTTCTCGGTAAAAGCCCATCTTCCATCATGTCTTTGGGGTAATCTCCTATATTTTGATAAAGTAAAATAGGTATTTCTTTCATAGCTTTGATCCAGCTCAGCTTTCTGAAAATATCTTTTCCGTGGCATCAACATTCTTTTCCCAGGAATAATTCGCTTCCACAAAAGACCTGCATAGAGAAGAAACATCCTGCCAAAGTCCCGGATTGTTTTTAAATCGCTGACATGTCTCAATAATTAATGCTGCCATGGACTCCGGTTGGGTATCTCTGAAAATATATTTTGGGTCCAGTCGTCCCAGAATCTCTTTTGTTCCGCCAATCGGCGTTCCTAACACAGGAACACCCGAAGCCAGAGCTTCCAGAGTCACCAAACCAAATCCCTCTAACTCCAAGGTGGGAAGAATAAAAATATCAGCCGAGCGGTAGTAATCAGGAAGTTCCTCTTCAGGAATGAAGCCGGTAAAATGAATGTGATTTTCAATTCCCAGGTTTTGACTCAATAAAATAAGATCATTTTTGAGAGGCCCCTTTCCGCCCAATATGAAATAGATATCGGGAACAATCTTTACAACCTCTTTGATAGCATATATCAGATTTTTTAATCCCATTCTAGGCACCAAATTCCTTACTGAAAATAAGATCATCTTTTTTTGAGGAATATTCAAACACTGCCTGATTCCCGCCCTATCTGCAGCCGGATAAAATCGGTGCAGATCAACGCCCCCAGGAACAACCTTCATTTTTTCAGAAGGAATTTTATAGGCACACCATAATTTGTCCTGAGTAAATCGGCTTAGAACAACGATTCTACCTGACTTATTAAGAACTCTCCTCTCGATAAACTTTCGCGCCTGAACATTCAAAAAATATAAAATCCTTCTTATGACACCCTTCGGCTTCGGATTTCTCGATCGAAACTCTTCAAACGACAGGGAAAGGCAGGTATAGATTCTCTTTATTTTCTTACTGGCAGGGGAATGGATAACACCAATGGCAGAAAAAGGCTGATGAAAATTGATGCAGTCAAAAGGATATTGATTCTGGAGGGAATCAAAAAGTCTTTTGCAGTTTAATAAAGTTGATACAAGAAAAGCAAAGGCATTGCTTTGATCAAGATCGTATCTCCACTCCCTGACACCTTGAATGATTTCTTGGTTTGATTTGTGGTCTGGCAACTTTCGAGTCAGGATATGAACATCATGACCTCTTCGTGCCAGGCCAGTTGCCTGCTCATAAAGAACCCTTTCTGCTCCTCCAATAACCTCACTTATTGACACATCTGAAACGAATAGAATGTTCAAGATTTAACTTCCTGCTTTATACATATTTACTGAATGGGATACCATTTTTAAGAGCAGAGTACCTTTTTAGATCACTATCAACCATTTCTCTAACCATCTCCTTAAACGAAACCGTTGGAGCCCAGCTTAATTTTCTACGAGCTTTTGAGCTATCTCCTCGCAATATATGAACCTCTGCAGGACGATATAGTTCTTTGTCTATAACCAGGTAGTTATTGTAATCTAAACCTATGTAGCTAAACGCTTCTTTCAAAAATTCTTTAACAGAGTAAGACTCTCCCGTAGCAATGACATAATCATCAGGCTCATCCTGTTGCAACATAAGCCACATTGCTTGAACATAATCTCGAGAATGTCCCCAATCTCGTCTTGCATCCAAATTGCCTAACCTGATTTCTTTTTCTAACCCCAGTTTTATCTTCGCCGCCGCTGACGAGATTTTTCTGGTTACAAACTCCGCCCCTCTTCTTGGTGATTCATGGTTGAATAAAATTCCTGATACTACGAATAGACCATACGACTCTCTATAATTCCTGGTTAACTCAAATCCAGCCATCTTAGATATTCCATACGGAGAACGAGGATGAAAAGGAGTATTTTCGTTCTGAGGTGTTTCTCGAGCATGGCCAAACATCTCACTTGAAGCAGCAAAATACAATCTACATTCAGGAGCCTGTCTCTTTATTGCAGATAAAACATAGTGAGTACCGTTTAGGTTGATATCGATTGTAGAGAATTCATCCTCAAAAGAATAGGATACAAAACTCTGAGCTGCTAAGTGATAACATTCGTCTGGCTTGATTTCAGATATGACATTGAAAATACTTGCGTAACTCTCCATAGAAGCACAGTGAATAATAACCTTATCCAATAAATGCTGTATACGCCACATCCGTGTTTGAGGATCTTCCAGTGCAACACGCCGAACAATACCATGAACTTCATATCCCTTTTCAAGCAACAACTCCGATAAATAACTTCCATCCTGGCCTGTAATTCCTGTGACAAGCACTTTTCTTTTCACTTCAGTTCTCCTCTTTGACTACTCTTTATTATCTTCGTTTTGAATATTGCCTTTAAAGGTTGTTTCTTTAATTCCTTCACCATGTTGTATACTAACTGTGCCAATTAAATACAACCGGGACGGGAATAATGACTGAAAGTAACATTGATCACCCCTTGCAATGACCTGTATATTTTGTGACATATAAGCTGTTAAAGCCTAGTTGGAAATACTCACATTTTATTACCTCAAAACCACATCTCTCTAAAAGTACGGTAAAATCTCTTTTCCCAAAATATCTTTTGTGATCTCCAATTTCTTCCCTGCTAACAATCCCTAGTTTGAAAGATAGAAAGTTCAGAACTGGTCTGGCATGTGGAGTGGGTGTTGTAACAATGAGAATGCCTTCTGGTTTTATGAAAAAAGAGATGTGAGTTATAAGCTCTTCAGGGTTATCTAAGTGCTCAATCACCGCTAATAATGTTAAGCAATCAAAGTCCCTCTGTTCAATTGAAGCCAGATCATCGAAGGAGGATTTAATGAAAAGAAGATTGTCAAAGCTTGTACACTCAACTTTTTTATCAACTCCTACACGGACCGATATGTAATTTCTCATGCTTTTCAAAAATTTTCCATCAAACCCACAACCCAAGTCTAACAATCTTGCCCCATGAGGGATATACTTTTTCACCTTTCTGATTCGAAGCCATCTTAAAAATGGCTCTAAAAAGGCGTTCTTATCGTCTTTAACACACAAAACTACAATCCCTCTTTAATGAACCTCAAAATAAGAAGTACTGAAAAGCCCACTGTAGCAACCAATAAAAAGATTGTCACAAATACAAGAGTTCTTAACCGCTAAATTCATGATTTTTTGTACCCTGAAGGGGTATGATCGTTTCATATATATTTCCTTATCCAGACAAAGTAAGTTCCTATTTTATACATATTGTAATGTTGATTGAGTTCTAATTGGATAGTTGGATTGTGGAATATCCATTGCAGTTGTTCAAACGTATGTGTAGTCAATCCTGCAATTATGGCCTTTGGTTTCATTTCCTCTATTGATTTATAAATTGTTCCGGGTGATCGCCAAACTTTCCAGAGAACCTGCGGAGCATCCTTGTCCCTAAATTCGTAAACAAATTCAGGAGTTGTTAAAACAAGCTCTCCTGCTTTGACGTGTCGAGAAACCATCTTTACCACTTCTTCTTTTTCTTGAGCCCCATATTGATAGAAGGTATTGTAAGTTGCATACATTTGCTTGAAGTCAACAAAAAAAATAGTTGCGAATGACGCAACACACAATGTCAATAGAATACTTTCCTTCACGCCTCTATTTCCAAATATTGTTACAAATACAGGGCATATTAGAAGAGGCAATCCCAGAAGGAGAACCACCTGTAGGATACCCTCTTCTATAAGGGAAAACGGTTCAGATCCAAATAACAACGCCCCCTTCCATTTCAGATTGAAGAATAGTAATGGGTCATTAACTAAAAGCAGATAGGTTAGCCATAGACTGAACATCGCCCCCAATAAGATTAATCCTTCTTTCTTCGTGAGCTTTTCTATGATGGGCTGAACCAATATCCCCACCAAGATAGCCAATAAAGGCAAGATTGCTGCGTGATACCTTGGGAATCCCCAATTAGTTCCTCCAATTACCAAATAGCCAAGTGAATAAAAGAGACTGCTCCATGTCAATAAGCCAAGGGCACCCAGTTTTTTCTCCTTTCTCATTTTCCATATCAATACTGTCTTCCATAGGTACAAGTAGATAAAAAATGGCGAAAACCAGAAAATGATACGCAACGAATCAAGCCCAAGGCTTAATAATCTTGGCAGCAAACCCCCATTAGCCAGCCTGACAGCAAATGAAGATAAGGGAGTGACTAATAAAAGAGAGAACGAATCCATGCCCCATAATGGTATGGAAATGCTTGCCCATGTAATTAGGAACATACATATCCCCAAGATGCTACCTATGGCGGCTTTTGCCCACGCGTGGGATAACCCATGATGATTGATAAGGGGGTAAGACAAAACCCCAAGTAATAGACCTAGCGTAGAGGTTACTTTTGCCCAAAGGCATAGAGCCACTGTAATTCCCACTAAAGCGATATTTAAAATACCGGGGCTACTATAGGTGCGATTAATAAAATAGAACAAAGCGATAAAACCTAGCGGCAGTAGTGAACTATCTGCAAGGTCTATCGCTGTAATTCCTTGAATAGAAAGGGGAGAAAGCAGATAAAATACTACTGCCCATAGACCAGCCCAGCGATTAGATAACTGATATGCTAACTTATAAATAACCAAGGCAGTAACAAGAATGCAGAACACGTTTGCTAATCGAGCTACTGATACACTCACTCCAAAAATCCGAAATACTAAGGCTAAGAAGGCTGGATAAAGAGGGGGATGGTCAAATAGCCAAGCTGAGTTTATCCCATTTGACCAGTTTTCACCGGCTGACAGAGATACCCAATCCCACTCGGTTAATGGAACATTTAACTTTTGTGAAATTCCAAACAGGAAGATAAGAATAGATAAAAAAACGAAAAGAAAAGGGGTGAATTTATAGCGACTCATCGTATTTATATGTTCTGCCTCCTGACGATTTAGGAATACTTATTTGTACAACAGTTCCTGATAAACTTCATTTATCCTTTTTACCATAGTCTCCATACTAAAGCGTTCTTCCACATCTTTCCTTGCTGCCATTCCCATTTCACTGCTTTATCCCTATTTGAAGGCAAATCGATTATGGCTTCTGCCATATTAATCAAAATATCTAAACCTTACAATGTGCCATAGTGCAGCAGCCCCATCTTTCCATGTTATCTTTTTCCCCTCTGAGTAATCTCGTCCCCAGTAGGAAATAGACACCTCATATATTCTGTATTTAGACTTTGCAAGCTTCATAGTTACCTCTGGTTCAAACCCAAACCGATTTGACTTAAGGTTCAAGCTTCTAATGACATCTGTCCGGAATGCTTTGTAGCCTGTCTCCATGTCGGTAAGGTTCAGGTTGCTAAGCATGTTGGAAAAGGTGGTTATTATCTTATTGCCAACATAGTGCCAGAAGAAAAGTACCCTATGTGGCCCTCCTAAAAACCTCGACCCATAAACTGCATCTGCTTTACATTCGATAATAGGATTTATCAAATTAGGGTATTCTCTTGGATCATATTCCAGGTCTGCATCCTGTATAATAACAATATCACCGATAACATAACCAAGGCCGGTACTGACCGCCGCTCCTTTGCCCCTGTTCCTCTCATGATAAAATACCCTTACCCCTTCCCTTTTAATCTCTGCAAGAGCATCCCTGGTTCCATCACAAGAGTAATCATCAACTACAATAATCTCTTTTGGGATATCTATTAAAGAAATCTTCTGAATTACTTCTTTTATGGTATCCTTTTCATTATAGACGGGAATAATGACTGAAAGTAACATTGATTACCTCTTGAAATGACCTGTGTATTTTGTGACATATCAGTTGTTAAAGCCCAGTTGAAAGTTCAGGATTGGTTTGTTTTGTAAATCCGCACCTTCACGATATCTCCTTTGAAAAAATCAACCCGCGTACAAACCCCAATGCATATGCTGTCTCGCATAGAAACCAGATTGGTTTGCCCGTTAAAAAAGCATACAGTAGGCGCATTGGGAAACGGAAAAGCCTAAATAGTAGAGATACTTGGGTTTTGTATGAGCCATGACCTTTTGGCGTTTCAATAACCCATTGGGGGTATTTACGATTGGCGTATGCTGCTTGGCGACCATTACGGTAGAACTGATGCAACAGTTTGTTCAAATTGTCCGGCGGCAGATGATGATAGACAACTTCCGGCACCACTACAATCCGTTTACCCAATTTACGAAATTCTTCACGCAGGTATGGATCTAAGCCCCTGGGGATCAATTCATTCTCACCGCCCACTTCCTTGAATTCCTCTGTGCGCATAATCAGACACGGATGCTCGGCAAGGTCTGAGTCGGTAATCTCTTGAACAGGCTTCCAGGAGCGCCGTGGAATTTCTTTCATTATACGGCGCATGAGAAAGCTGGCATCTTCAGGAACCGCATTGTTGCCGCCTGCCATTCCTATTTCAGGATATGCCTCCATAATGAATACCAGTTTAGTAAAGGTTTCAGTGTCCGGCAACGATGTATCATCATCCAGAGTTAACAAATATTTACCTCGTGCAATAGCTGCCCCAATATTAATCGACCGCCCTTGTAAAGGATCACCCCGTACTACTATTAGCTCATAACCTGAAAAATCCTGGCACTCAATCTGGACAAGCAATTTCGGGAAATACCCCCCACGGTATGCATCATATGTAGGGACAACCACTGACAAATCTACTTGACTGTTATCAGATGAGTATTGCCAAAAAGTTCCTGGCGATACCTCATGATTTGGATATTTCACAAATGGGCATGAAACATCAGCCGCTGGCTGCCAACAACACAAGTAAAAATGATTTTCAATACCTTGGAATGTCTTTTTTTCTTTCATCTTCTATTGGTTTTTTTCGGCTACGACCGCATAGCCTGATGCTGCACGCCATGCCATTGGATCCCGCTCTAGCAGCACATCCAGCCAAGACAGGGGAGTTGCTAACCATCCAAAAAACCTTAAACCTATTTTGTAAAGAATTTCTTTATGAAAGCTGAAGAACATAGCCATAGTCTCTTGTACCAGCCATGCTAGAGCTGAAGCAGGACCTGCCACTACATGCAACTCAAGTATGTCAAAAGCGTTCATCAATTGCCGCAGTCCAAACGATGTCCAACGATAAAAATCCTCTGGTGAGGCGTGAAATGTCTGCATAAAAGGCGTTTCTATAAATACCCTCCCTCCAAATTTCATCACCCTATATATTTCCTTTACCGCCTGATACGGATCGGCAACATGCTCAAGCACACCGGTACATACTATGGTATCCACGCTTTCATCTTTCATTGGGAGATATAACAAATCTCCTTGAATGTCTACCCCTTCTTTAATAATGATATCGAGATTCAGAGTTCTAATATCAAAACGTAGGGACGCCGAACCGACATTTAGCCTTAATCCATCTGGCGATCTAACCTGCTCTTTGCACAGGAACTGGGATACCCGATTTACACTCGCTTTAGATTGCCATGTAGGATGCGGCGGTGCGAACCACTCACGTATATGAAAAAAGATGCCTAGACCCATGCTGTACCTGACCGCTCTCTCAATATTAGCCAGACCATATCTGGCCAACTAAAAGACGAAAGCTCTAAACATATATAGACCATAAATAGATGGATGATGGCTCTATATTTCATCAGGATTCTGCCCATCCAGCCACACCCTCGCCCATACTTCTAAAATTACAAGGCTCCAGATACGGTGACCCAATTCATAACGCCTGCTTCTGTGCATCGCCAGCAATTCTAGAGCTGCCTCTGGTCGCACAATACTCCTAAGTTTAAATCTTTCTGATGAAAATAATTCTGCAACCACATCTCCCAGCTCACCATGGAGCCAGCGGCCAATAGGCACAGTAAAACCTTGTTTTCTCGGCTTGAGGATAACAGGGGGCAAGTAACGGACTGCCAACTTGCGGAGCAAATACTTCCCATGACCACGGCGATACCGCATGGAAAACGGTAGCCGCAAAGCCCATTCCAGGAAATGATGGTCCAGCAGAGGCACTCGAACCTCAAGGGAATTAGCCATGCTCATGCGGTCAACCTTGAATAGTACATCCTCGGGCAGATAAGCACAAAGATCAGCATAGAGAAAGCGATCACGTTTGTCACGCACTGGCGCGATATGTAAGATATTCTCCATATCTTTCAATGGATCATCACGGATTTGTTCAAGGAATTCAGGTGTGTAAAGCCAGTGCCTCAAAGCTTTGGAAACAGTAATGCGACGCAGATATCGAGCATTTCCATCATGTGCAATATCATAAACCAATCTCTTCAATAAACCGGTCAAACCGCTTCTATATGCCCATTGCCAACCCGGGGGACACCATTTTATAGGAAGATCCGGCAAAGCCAATGCAAACCGTGTCCAATCATAACCAGCAAATGGTTCGTCTCCTCCATCGCCAGACAAAACCACCTTCACCTTTTCTCGAGCAAGCTGTGAAACAAGAAAGGTGGGCAATATAGAATTGTCAAAAAGCGGCTGTTCCAGATGCGTTATCAAATGAGGGAGTTGACGGACGATATCGGGCGTTACCAGACTTTCATGGTGATTCGACCCAATGTGTTTTGCAACGGTTCTGGCGAATGCCCGTTCATCGCCTCCACCGGAAAATCCAATGGTAAAGGTATCGATCGGATCCTCCTTGTGCCTTTGAGCAATGGCAGTGACTAAGCTGGAATCCATTCCACCAGAAAGAAAAGCCCCTACCGGTACATCCGCAACCAGGTGGCTCTTGACAGCGTCATTGAGTTTCTCATCTAATTCTTCAACAAAGGCCTCCTCGCTTCCTTTAAAAGGTGGACTGGAAAAATCCGGGGCCCAATATTGGCCTGTTTTGGGTGTTCTCCCTTTAAATTCCAGCCAGCAGCCGGGCATTAGCACTCGAACACCACAGAAGATTGTATCTGGGCCTGGTATATAGCCCAGTTCCAGATAAGAATCTACCGCTGAGGGACTCATCTCTCGGCTAAGCCCAGGGTGTGCCAATATGGCCTTGATTTCTGAAGCAAAAACCAAGCCATTTGTTAAGGGAGCGTAGAACAAGGGTTTTATTCCTATTCGGTCGCGAGCAAGAAAAAGTTCCCGACAACAATTATCCCAGATGGCAAAGGCAAACATTCCCCGAAGTCTTTCAAGAACTCGCTTGCCCCATTTACGATACCCTAACAGGATTACCTCCGTATCAGAGACAGATTGAAAGATTTCGCCGTCTTTTTGCAATTCGCAGCGCAGTTCGCGGTAATTGTAGATTTCACCATTGAAGACCACTATATATCGGCCATCCTGGGTACTCATGGGCTGGCTTGCAGCTTCGGTAAGATCAATGACAGCAAGTCGTGTGTGTCCAAGAGCTACTATGTTATTCGTCCAATATCCGGAATCATCTGGCCCGCGATGACTGAGAGATTGGACCATCATCTTGAGTGTCGGGATGTCAACTGGGGTACCTACGTATCCGCAAATGCCGCACATCAGACAAGCTCCCTATATAGAGACAATGTCTCTGTTGCAGTTTTTTGCCAGGTGAATTCGGAAGCGCGTTTCTTACCCATGACCTTCAAATGATTTCGAAGTGATTCGTCTTCCATCAGTCCTGAAATAGCGCCAGAAATACTGTCCACATCTTCTGGGTCTACTATGATTGCAGCCCCTCCAGCTATTTCAGGAAGGGACCCTCTGTTTGAAGTAATGACAGGTACCCCACATGCCATAGATTCCAGAACGGGGAGACCGAAACCTTCATAGAGGCTGGGATAAAGGGAAATCAAGGCTCCGGAAAGGAGTGCGGGAAGATGGTCATCCGGGACGATGCCGGGGAAAAGTAGCTTACCTTTTGCTTGTCCCAGCAATTTCCATAAGGGTTCCGGCGGACCGATCAGGACAAGAGGTATGTCCGGTACGGCATTCATGACAGCAGCGACGGTCCGCTTGAGATTCTTTCGGGGTTCCGGCGTTCCCACGAGGAATACTAAATAAGGGCCGGTGAGGTTATATTGCCTTCTCAATATCGTACTTTTTTCATCGTCCGTAAAGACAAGGAAATGGGGATCTACGCCTTCGGGGATCACCCTGATTTTTGCTTCCGGAATCTTCATGAGCTCAATGAGATCTTCCCGGGTCCTGGAGGAAACCGCGATAACGGCGTCGGCTTTGGCCAGTCCCCTGGGAAGCTCATGGCGATAGCCACGTTCATTAAGATCCCGGTCCGCAAAATAATTGGGGAATCGGAGATACGTGAGATCGTGTACCGTGAGGACCCTTTTCGCTTTTTTGGCCGGAGGAAGGACGAAATGGAGGCCATGAAAGATATCGATGGCGCCGGTAAAAAATTCGATGGGCGGCCATTCGATCATGTCCCAGCTTCCCTGGAGGAGCTGTCTTGGGAACAGGATTTCCCGGGTGGAGACGTTTCCCTTTTCGGGGTTCCAGAGCCGCCCTTTTCCACGGAAACGGTTAACAAAAAGGACCATCTCTTCCCTGGGGGCTACTTCCAACAAAGCGGTGATCAGTGCCCTGCTGTATCTGGCAATTCCTCCGGATGGGTAAAGGGTATGGTAGGCGTCAATAGCAATCTTCATGGTTTGGCCACGGCCACCATCCTTACCTGAAATGTCGTGGGATGCCGCTGACCGGGGAGTTCAACGAAGTAGATCAGTTTTAAAATCTTGAACCAGATCCAACGCACGAGCCGATAGGCCAGATGACGCGGTGTCAATTTGATGGGCCACTGTTCAGGTACAAACCGCACCTCAGAAAAACCAGCCATTTGAAGCACATATTTTAGACTCATTTCCGTAAAAATGAGCTGGTGAGTAAAATCGTTATAGCGGTTATAGAGGGAGGTAAGACTGGCGGCTTGAGGCACATTAACGACGAGCGCACCCCCGGGGACCAAGAGACCACCGCGGAGTTTGGCCAAAAACGAAACAAGGTCATTTTTCGGAATATGTTCAAGGACGTCATTCAATGCAATCAGCGAATAGTAACCCTGGCGATTCTGAAGAAATGCATCCATCTCTCCGTGATGGATCGGACATGAGAGCCTCTTCCGTGCACGCTTCACCTGTTGTGCTGAGAGATCGATTCCCTCGATCCGTGTGTAACCGGAGGACTGTAGAAAATAGAGGAATTCTCCGCTTCCGCATCCTACATCCAAGATGGGCGCATCCTTGTCACTGGGAAGACAATCATAATACCATTCCCCATAGCCCCTGGCTGTCAGTTCAAAATCAAGCCCGCGGTGAAGCTCATCCCAAAACAAGTCTCCGTAGAGCTTAAAATTTTCCTGTTCGTTTTTCATAATTCCTTCTGTGATGTTGTCCTGATTGGATCAGTTCCCTGAAGATTCCTTCAAGTCGAGCTGCCGAATCGGACCATTGGCATTCTTTCACCCTGCGAAATCCGCGTTCAATGAGGGATTGGCGAAGCGGGAGATTGTCGAGCACATCCCGGATTCCCTGCGCAATTGACCCGATATTCAGGGGATCGACCAAAAGTGCCGCGCCACCGCAGGTCTCCGGGATGGAGGAGACATTCGACGCCACCACGGGAATTCCGCAGGCCATCGCCTCTAACGGCGGAGCCACCCACCCCTCATAAAGAGACGGATGGATCAAGACCTCAGCGCCATTGTAAAGATGCATGATGTCATCGCCCTCCGGTGACACGGGGCCGAGGAAGCGGACTCTGTTTTCGAGTCCCTTTTCTCTCACAGACCGAACAGCTTCGTCATAGGCATTTTCAAATGGTCCGGCCAGGACAAGCGTCAGATCCGGAAATTCCGTGCTGATAAAGGCAAATGCCTCCACCAACCGGAGGATATTCTTGTTACTGGAAAGGGCGCCCACGTAGAGCAGGTAGGGTTTTGTTAACTGGAAGCGCTCCCGGAGGATCGATCGAACAAGTTCCCGGTCTTCCACGCGGTGCATGTGGGGATCTACACCATGGGGTGATACCCGAATGCGGTTCGCCGGTAGGTTGAGGTAGTTCATGAAGTCCCGTTTTGTCTGTTCAGAGACCGCAAGATAATAATCACTCTCCCTCATGGCATAATCCAATGCCCGACGCAGTGGTTCTGCATGGCCAGGCGTTGTCAGCTCCGGTGCGGCGACGTAGACAATACCATGAAGAGTGCTCATCGTAATCGCTCTCCGGGCCGGGGGAAAGACAAGGTCGGGACCGTATACGAGGTCTACAGCTCCAACGAAAGATTCTATGGCAGGCCAGGAATAATGGCGCCACGACCATTCAAGAAGACGTCCCGGCAGTCGGCAGACGAATTCACGGTGGCCCCGTCCAGTTGGGATGGCTATCATTGAATTTCGAGTCCCACGCCAGCTGTAATAAAACAGAATATATTCAATATCAGATTCGCGCTTAACGAGGTGATCGATCAGGTTGCGGGAGTTGCGCTGTACAGCCCTTTCGCCGTGAATCACGGGATTGGCGTCGATTAGGATTCTCATGATTGTCCCATAGGCGATTTCATTCGTTCACAGACCCGCTTTTCTGAGCCACAATTCCAGAAAGAGGAGGGCATAGAGGTCTTCTCTTGGTTGCGCCGCCATAGGGCAGTTTCGGATATCCTGAATAGCTGCGCGATTCAGATAATGAAAGATTCTGGTCGATCCGTCACCGCAGAGTTCATCGAACAGAGGGAGGAAGGCATTCCGAAGCCATGCGTTTAGAGGAACGACGAATCCCTGTTTGGGGCGGTTTAAGATACCGGCGGGCAACAGTGTTTCGGCAAACTTCCGCAGCAACCGCTTCCCTTCCACAGGGAGAGGACTGACCAGCCACGACGGCGGGAGCGAAAAGGCAAATTCCACCAGGCGGCGGTCCAGAAAAGGAACCCGGACTTCCAATCCATGGGCCATGCTCATTCGGTCAACCTTGGTCAGCATATCATCCGGCAGTGATGTTCTCATATCCATCCAGAGCGCCCGATGAACGGGATGCCGGTGGGCAACTGCGACAAGCTCCGCCGTGGCAACGCTCCGGAGGGAGTCTTCCGCTTCAATATCCCGGTTGTCAAAGAGTGCTCTGCGGTCGGATGCTGTGGTGATCTGCCGTTCCGTGACATACCTTTCCTCATCGCTCATTTCTGCAAGCGAGAGCATGTACGGTAAAGAGGAACGTCTCCCTGATCGCCAGGGCGGAAAGAATTGGAGAATTCCGGCGATGAACGCCGGATGGGGAAGCAATGCATTCATGGCGGCAACGCGGTAACGACCCGTATAACCTCCGAATACTTCATCGCCACCATCCCCTGAAAGGACCACTTTGGCAACGCCCCTTGCTGCGCGACAGAGGGTAAACGTGGGCAATGCCGAGGAATCGGCAAATGGTTCGTCCATAAAATCAACGACATCGTGGAGCAATGCCAGAGGATCAAGGTCTATTGCAAGTTCAATATGGTTTGTTCCCAGATGGGCAGCCACCCGACGGGCAATGGGGGCTTCATCAACGCCTGTATCAGGAAAAGAAACACAGAGTGTTGTCATGGGTTGATATTTTTGTGCCATGGCCGCAACGATGGAGGAGTCGACGCCTCCGGACAGGAAAGCCGCGACGGGAACATCGGATAGGAGATGCGTTTGTACGCTGGTCTCGATGTGTTCTGCCAGTTCCCGTAATGCCCTGTTCCGGTTGTTGGGAATCGCGACAGGTTGTGGTTGCCAGTAGATCGCCCGGCGGATCTGACCGTTTTGAATCGTAACCCTTTCGGCGGGGCGGAGCTTTTGTATTCCCTTCACGATACTCGCGGGCGCCGGGATGTAGGAGAAGGCAAGGTAATTGTAAAGAGATTGGACATCTATCTCGGCAGGTTCCTGCCACGCCTTCAGGATTGCGGTCAATTCCGATGCAAAATGGACCTGATCGTCTGAGACGGCAAGATAGAGAGGTTTGATTCCAAAGCGGTCCCGGGCCAATAAAAGGCTTTTTTTTGGATGATTCCAGAGGGCGAAGGCAAACATCCCCTCCAGGGAATCCGTGCAATTTTCCCCGAAATCCTCGTACAGATGCACGGAGACCTTTGCACAACCTTCCCCCAACGGTTAAAAAATATCATACCTAAATGCAAGAACAAAAAGTGACAAGTCAGTCATTAAGATATCTCAGAAACACAGTAAAAAAAGCGCCTGTAAATTGCA